>JBARZO010000081.1:0-5481 GCA_049650165.1 Rubrobacteraceae bacterium | reverse complement strand
CTTCGTCTACAGTCCCGGCGAGCACGCGGGCCAGGGTCGTCTTTCCGGTCCCGGGCGGCCCCCAGAAAACCAGAGAGCCCACACGCCCCCGCTCCGCCACGACCCGCAGCGGTCCACCCTCGCCTGTGAGATGCGGCTGTCCGACGACTTCATCCAGGGTAGAGGGCCGCAGGCGTTCAGCCAACGGCGCGCGTCGGGCGAGACTATCGGTCCCTGATGAGTCGAAGAGGTCCACGCCGGTAGTATATCCTTCGTCACCAAGTACTTTCGGGAGGTTGAGGGGTTATGAGCCCACAGTTCTCGCCCGGAGTAGACTACAGGCTGATTTCCAAAACCATAGGAGGGTTACGATGTTGTTTATCGGCACGTTCAAGATAAAAGAGGGGCAATCCGTTACGATGGATGCTTTTCTGGCCCGCAGGATGCAGGGGGCCGGACTCGGGAGCGCACCGACCGAGGGGCGGTTTTCAGGGATAGATATTATGGGTGAGTACTGGGTCCAGTCGAATGACCCGAGGGTAGTTCTAATCTTCGAGGCGGAGAGTAATGGACCGATCCTGGAATTGGTCTCCGAGTGGGAGGAGTACTTCGACATAGCAATCTCGCCGGCGGTTAACGCGGCGGACCTTATGACGGAATAGCCCTGGGCCAAATATAGCTCAACCGCCGACCCTCAACACAACCTTGCCCCGGGCACGCCCCGTCTCCCCGTAGGTCTGGGCCGCAGCGGCGTCATCGAGCGAATAAACTTCGTCGAGCACCACGCGCAACCTGCCGGCCTCGAACAACGACTTGAGCAGGCCGAGATCCCGGCCCGAAGTCTTTACCACGACTACCCGCGCTTTCCTGTTCTCGCCGGGGAAGGTGAGCACTTGCCACAGGAAATTGCCGGGTAGGAGCTCGGTAGTGACGTAGATTCCACCGTGCCTCAAAGCCGGGCGGCAGGCGTTGAAGTTCTTGTTACCGACTATGTCGAAGACCACATCGTATCGTTCCAAGTGTCCGGTAAAGTCTTCTTTTTCGTAATCGACTACGTGGTTCGCGCCCAACTCTTCGACCAAGCCGGCGTTTTTGGCGCTGCAGACAGCCGTTACTTCCGCGCCGAATATCTTGGCGAGCTGGACAGCGAAAGTCCCTACGCCACCGGAGGCTCCGTTGATGAGGACTCTCCGCCGCCCCAGCGCCTCGTCGCAATCATGCGGCAGGTCGCGCAGCGCGCCCCGCAGGCCTTGTATCGCTGTGAGCGCCGCCAGCGGAACCCCAGCAGATTCTTCGTAGGAAAGGGTGTCCGGCATGAGGGCCGCCGCGTTCACGTCCATGACCGCATACTCCGCGTAGCCACCGAACACCGACCCCAGCATTGCATAGACTTTGTCTCCTACCTGGAAGCCGTCTACTCCGTTCCCCATTGCCGTAACCTCTCCAGCGATGTCGCGGCCCGGAACCCAGCGGCGCTTTAAGGCGGTGATCGGTCGTAGTTCCCCCCGGCGCAACCGCCAGTCCAGCGGGTTGACCCCGGCAGCAAATACTTTCACTAATAGTTTTCCGTCCGCCACGACGGGCCGCTCGACCTCCTCGACGCCGAGCACCTTCGGCCCACCATGCCCGCGCGTCACGACCGCCCGCATCTTTTCGACTTCCAAACCAACCTCCGAGAAAAATCAAATCCGTGCAAGGGAGATGGTACAACGTACGCCGGATAGTGCGAACCATAGGAGGTTACCCCGAGTATGGAAACTGCCCGAGACGATATGCAAAGTAAAGCCTGTCTGGTGACCGGCGCGACCTCCGGCCTCGGCCAGGTGACGGCCCGCGAGCTTGCGAGGAAAGGCGCGACGGTCGTCATGGTGGGCCGCAGCCGGCAAAAGGCCGAAACAACGGTAGATGAGATCAAATCCCAGACCGGCAATGAGAACGTGGAATACTTGCTGGCAGACCTCTCTTCGCAACAGGAGATCCGAAATCTCGCGGGCGAGTTCAAAGCTCGACACGAACGCTTGGACGTGCTGGTAAACAACGCCGGGGCGGTATTTTCCGAGTATGGGGAGACCGTGGACGGCATCGAACGCACCTTCGCCGTCAACCACCTCAACTACTTCCTACTCACCAACCTGCTCCTGGACACGCTCAGATCCTGCGCCCCTTCCCGCATCGTCAACGTCGCCTCCGGCGCACATCAAGGCGCGGAGCTGGACTTCGACGACCTGGGCACCAGACAGAACTACGGCTTCATGAGAGCCTACGGCCGTTCCAAGCTCGCCAACGTCATGTTCACCTACGGGCTGGCCCGCCGCCTGGAAGGAACCGGCGTTACCGCCAACGCCCTGCACCCCGGCGCCGTGGCGACCGGCATCGGGACCAACAATAAAGTCTGGTACGTCCGTCCGGCGCTCGCATTGTTCCGCCTCTTCTCCACCACCCCGGAGAAAGGAGCCGAGACCTCGATCTACCTCGCCTCCTCCCCCGAAGTCGAAGGCGTGACGGGACAATACTTCGCCAACAAAAAGCCGGTCGCCTCCTCCAAAGCCTCCTACGATGAAGCGGCGGCAAAACGCCTCTGGCACGTCAGCGAGGATCTAACCGGGCTTTCCGAGCAAGAGACTGCGTAACGGTTACTGCTCTTTATCAACGTGATGCTCCTCGTGCTCGCGGCGCTGACGGTCCATCCGGCGGGCGGCTTCCAGCACGTCCTCCGGGTGGAGGCTGTTTAGGGCTCCGGTCTCAAGCACCTGCTCGACGGAGTGCTCCGGGATCATCATCCACTCCGCCGCGTGTGGAACCGGCAGCGGCTTGTTGAGTATTCGATAGATTATCCCAACGATCCAGCGTCCTGGACTTGAGTTAGAAAGAAACTTCAATCCTTATGCCTCCTATTCTGCATCTTACTGGTCTCTCATGTTGAGAGACCAGTAATCCCACTTAGGCCCTTCCTTGCTATCGAAGTCAAGTTGGCTAACACTGTCATAAATGGTCAGCGCTTCAATCAATTGCTGTTCTCTCATATCCTCTTCAGAATTCCTAAAGTATTTGACTAAAACACGATATTTGCTTCCTTCAGTGAACTTAAAGTTATAATCGGACTGATCATTTCTGTCCCACCAATTTTCCGTATGTAACATTAGTGTCTTCAGCGACACTGTATGTGGGTCAAGAACAAACGAGTTCTTACGGCTGTAGGGATTCTCGAAAGAACGCTTAGAGATTTCTGGATATTCGCCCGCCAAAAGAAAGCGTTGCTCCTTTCCGCTCTCCGTGTCGACCAGAATGAGCTGGAGATCTCTTATAAGCACTGATCTTCCACTATCATTTTTCCATTCCATAGGAAAAATCAAATGGTCTGAAGGAAAAGTCTCGACACCTCGGCTAACAGCGTAAGCTGAAGGAGTAAGAGGTTCAACTTCGCCGAGAGAAGAGTTGTACCACCAAGTGAAAAATAGCGACAAACTGGCTATGCCAAGCGCTAATAAAGAGATTAAAATCTCAATGTGCCACTTTTTCTCATTCAAGCTTTGCTCTCCTTAAATCGCCGGTATATATTAACAATGGAACAGTGCAATTTCGTCTTCGGAATGCATTCTGATCCGCTAAAGTACAATAACCCTCGTATATAGCGAAACCGAAGAATCCGAAAGTGTGATGGAGTAGGCTCTGGCTGATCTACCGAAAGAGTTTCTGGAGCTTTTGGATGATGTGGCTACCCTGGTAGAAGACTGGCCAGATCGCCTGATGTCCCCGTCCGCCAAAGGTAAAAAAGAGACGCTACCCACTCTGAAAACCTTGCGTCGGAGATTCACAAGGTGGCCTGGGTGACAGTGCGGGTATAGTCCGCCACCAGACTACGATTCAAATGAATGGCTGAGCCCGCTCATCTGGCGCCATGCAGCAACCAAATCTCTCTCGAAACCTCTTTCTTCATGCCACCATGCGCTCTATAATGGCGAGCAAGGATATTGGCCGGAACGGAGGTTGGATCTTGTACGGAAACCAAAGACTCGCCGAGTCCGGCCTGGAGATGCGCAATAAGAACGTCGAGCTCGCCCGGTTGAACACCAAGGTTACGTCCATAAAAGTTTCGCTCAAAGGTTTGCTGATGTGGGGCGGTTTGATCTTGCTACTCTCCGGCCCTCTTTCCGTGTTCACGAGCCTGTGGTGGCTCATCCTGATTTTTGGTGCGGTACTGCCGCTCGCCATCGGGCTGGGCAGCAGGATCTCGGGCTTTCCTCAAGCATACGCGGCGCTGAACGCTTCTAACCACGGTGAAAAAGCGCTCCTGGAGGCGTTGGAGCGTCGTGGGGAACTCGCTCCCGCCCAGGCCGCCATAGAGACTTCTCTAACCGCCTCGGAGGCGGACCGCATTCTGTGCGAACTCGCCGCAAAGGGCTACCTGGAAGTACGTGTGGCCGACGGCAGAATAAACTACACCCTCTAACAATTAGAACCCTAAAGCAGTCGAGCTATTCGCCTTCAGTCATTCCGCCGTACAGCAAACTGCGTCCGTTTAGTGGGCAGTGACAGATATATGAGAGGGACTCGCGAGGAGATGTGCCCCATCCAGGTTGTGGGCGCACAATGCCGACCGAAGTTCGGCTAAGAGGCTATCAGGCAGTACAATAGGCGTCGTGTACAGTGAGACCGAAGAATTCGACAAGCTGGTGGAACGGGCGCTGGACGACCTGCCGCAAGAGCTTCTGGAGCTTTTGGATAATGTGGCTGTCCTGGTGGAGGATTGGCCGGATTATTCGACGCCGTTGGCTAAGGGACGCACGCTGTACGGGCTGTATGAAGGGGTTCCGTTGACGCAGCGGGGGACGCGGTATTCGGGGGCTTTGCCGGATAGGATCACTATTTTCCGGGGTCCGCTAGAGCGGGACTTTCCACCGGAGGCGCTGAGGGATCAGGTCAAGATCACGGTGGTGCATGAGATCGCCCACCACTTCGGCTTCGACGACGATCAACTGTACGAACTGGGGTGGTCGTGACGGAGAAGGGCTCCGTAGAGATAAAAGAACAAATAGAGGCCCCGGCGACGAGCGTCGCCGCCTACATCGGGGACTTCCGGCACGCGAAGGACTGGATGGTCGGGGTGGAGAGCGTGGAGCAACTCGGCGAGGATTTCTACCGGCTGGAGATAGAGACGCCCATCGGCCACGTAAAGCCGGAGGTCAGGATGCTGGAGCACAACTCCGAGAGGATACGCTGGATCTACACCTCAACCATCGAAGGCGGTGGGCTGGTCGAGGTGTCACCGAACGGGAATGGGAGTTGCGTGGTCTCTTACGCCGGGGATTTTAAGTTGAAACAGCGACTGCTGGGCCGGGTGGCGAAGGCACTGGGCTCCGGGTTTGCGCGCCGCAACGGGGAGCGTTCCCTGGAGCGACTCAAGTATCTCATGGAAGCACACCGCTACTAATGGCTGTCTACGAACGGAGGCCGACATGGCTGGCCCGATAGAACTCCTGATCCTGCTGTTCATCGTTTTCC
>JBARZO010000080.1:0-2864 GCA_049650165.1 Rubrobacteraceae bacterium | reverse complement strand
GGTGTGGAGATGGTGATGCCCGGAGACAACACGGTAATGAACGTGGAGCTGATCCAGCCCATTGCGATGGATGAGGGCTTGAACTTCGCCATTCGTGAGGGTGGCCGGACTGTTGGTGCTGGTGTCGTTACTGAGATCGTGGAGTAGGAGTAACTGTGGCCGTCTCCAAGATAAGGATCAAGCTGAAAGCTTATGACCACGAGGTCATAGACAAGACGGCTAAGTCCATAGTGGATACTGCGGAGCGGACCGGGGCCTTTGTTTTCGGCCCCGTCCCGCTGCCGACGAAGCGCAGCGTGTACACGGTGATCAGGGGTCCCTTCAAGGACAAGGACTCCAGAGAGCACTTCCAGATGCACACGCACAAGCGCCTGATAGACATTCAGCAGCCCACGCCCCGCACGGTCGATTCGCTCCAGCGACTCGACTTGCCCTCGGGCGTGAGCATTGAGATAAAGGCGAATTAGAGGTTATGGCAACGGCAGTTTTCGGACGAAAGAAACATATGACCCAGGCCTTTCAGGACGATGGGACGCTCGTGAGCGTCACGATCCTGGAAGTAGAGCCGAACGTCATCACCGCTGTCCGCACCGCTGAGGAGGATGGCTACGAGGCCGTCCAGATCGGCTTCGGACAGGTGAAGGCCGGCAAGGTCAGCAAGGCCCACGCGGGGAATTTCACCAAAGTAGACACGCCTCCGCGCCGCTACTTGAAGGAGTTGCGCGGCGTGCAGGGCGAAGTCGGAGAGAGCCTCGGGCCGGACGTGTTCGAGGTCGGCGACAAGGTGCATGTTAGCGCCACCGGCAAAGGCAAAGGTTTTCAGGGCACGATCAAGCGCCACGGTTTCCACCGCGGCCCGATGTCGCACGGTTCCCACAATGTCCGCCAGCCGGGCTCCGTAGGAGCTTCCGCCGACCCGGCCCGTATCTTCAAGGGACAGAAGATGCCGGGGCAGATGGGCAACAAGGAAGTCACCGTGAAGAACCTGCAGGTCGTCAACGTGGACGCCGAGAACAACGAACTCTGGGTTCGTGGCGGCGTGCCGGGCGGCAAGAACACCGTAGTTAATATCCGGAAGGCGGGTGAGTAGCGTGGCACAGGCACAAGTAATAGACGCCCGTAGCGGCGAGAAGAGCTCGCTGGAGCTGGACGGACCGCGCTTTACGACGGAGCCGAAGGAGCACGTAATACATCGGGCCGTCGTCGCAGAGTTGGATGCCAAGAGGGCTTACACGGCCTCGACGAAGGGCCGGAATGAGATCCGAGGCTCCGGCGCGAAGCTCTACCGTCAGAAGGGAACCGGTCGAGCCCGGGCGGGAGATGCGAAGTCTCCGACCCGGTATGGCGGCGGGACTTGGGGCGGACCGAAGCCAAAACCCGCCCGCTATGGCAAGCGCATAAACCGCAAAGAGGCCCGGGCGGCCTTCGACGGTGCGCTCTCGGCCAAAGCCGCCGACGGCGAGCTGTACGTCCTGGATTCTTTGAGCTTCGAGAGCCCTTCTACAAAACAGGCCAAAGAGGTTTTCTCCAAGATGGACATCGAAGGTCCGGTGCTGCTGGTTCTGACGGAGGACGACGCGAACGCGGCGCTCTCTTTCAGGAACATTACCGGGGTGGAGATAACTTATCCCGGTGAGTACGGGGTGTACGAGTTGCTCCGGGCGCGGGAGGTCATTTTCTCGCGGGCGGCTTACGGGAGTCTCACCGCAAGTCAGGAGGAGGGTTAGATGGACCCGCATCAGATCATAATCCGTCCGGTCATTTCGGAGAAGAGCTACAACCTCATCGAAGCCGAGGATCAGTACACCTTCGAGGTAGACCGTCGTGCGAATAAGAACCAGATCCGGAACGCCATAGAGAGCGCGTTCGACGTTCGGGTAGCCCGGGTCAACACCGTGAACGTGAAGAGCAAGCCGAAGCGCCAGGGGCTGACCAGTGGCCGTACGCCAACCTGGAAAAAGGCCGTTGTAAAGCTGGCCGAGGGTGACAGTATAGAAATGTTCGAGGGAGTTTAGGATGCCGGCAATACGTTATAAGCCAGTTACGGCGGGGAGGAGGAACTCCTCGGTTCTTACGAGGGAATCCGTTACCCGCGAGAAGCCGGAGAAGAGCCTCGTCCGGAAGCTGAACAAAAACGGCGGTCGCAACAACCAGGGTCGCATCACCACCCGCCACAAGGGCGGCGGTCACAAGCGGCGCTACCGGCTCATAGACTTCAAGCGCCGGAAGGACGGCGTGCCGGCGACGGTCGCTTCGGTCGAGTACGACCCGAACCGCTCCGCGAACATCGCGCTGCTCCACTACCACGACGGCGAGAAGCGCTACATTCTGGCGCCGCGCAACTTGACGGTCGGCTCGATCGTGATGAGCGGCCCGGACGCCGAAGTCGAGGTTGGAAACTCTTTGCCCCTCAACCGCATTCCGGTTGGTACGGTTATCCACAACGTGGAGTTGGAGCCGGGACGCGGGGCCCAGATGGCCCGGAGCGCCGGGGTCAGTGCCCAGCTCGTCGCCCGCGAAGGGAGCCTGGTTACTCTACGTTTGCCTTCGGGGGAGCGGCGGCGGGTGCAGAGCACTTGCCGGGCCACGATCGGGGTCGTAGGGAACCAGTCGCACCAGAACGTGCGCTGGGGTAAGGCCGGTCGTAAGCGGCATCTCGGTATAAGGCCGACGGTGCGCGGTACGGTCATGAACCCGGTGGATCACCCGCACGGTGGTGGCGAGGGCAAGAGTACGCCGGGCCGGGCGCCGGTGACGCCGTGGGGTCAGATCACGCAGGGCTCACCGACCAGGAAGAAGCACAAGCGGTCGGACGCCATGATCGTGCGTCGCCGCCGGAAAGGAAGGAGGCGCTAGATGACGCG
>JBARZO010000079.1:0-3292 GCA_049650165.1 Rubrobacteraceae bacterium | reverse complement strand
TCTTCGGGGCCAACTACGCGCCCGCGCTGTATGGTACGCTCGTAGTCTTGATCCTGGCCTACGTCATACACTTTCTACCCCAAGCGGTTGGCGCCACACGAACAGCCCTGCTGCAAATAAACCCCAGCGTCGAAGAAGCAGCCCGAGGCCTCGGTCGCAGCCCGGCAAACGTCCTCGCCAGCATTACCGCCCCACTCGCCCGCTCCGGCATCCTCGCCGGCGCCGCGCTGGTCTTTCTAACCACGATGAAAGAGCTTCCCGCGACGCTCCTGCTAAGTCCCATCGGCTTAGACACTTTGGCGACCAGCATCTGGAGCGCCACCTCCGAGGCGTTCTTCGCCCGGGCGGCGGCCCCGGCGTTAATCTTGATCCTGGTCTCGGCGGTGCCGATGTACCTGCTTACGATCCGGGAGCGCGCAAAATGAGCGACGAGACGATGGTACGGCTCTCCGGCGTGAGCAAGAGCTTTGGCTCCGGCTCGAACCCCGTAGAAGCCGTGCGCGACGTAGACCTGGAACTCGAACCCGGCAAGATACTCGCCCTACTCGGTCCGTCCGGCTGCGGAAAGACGACCACCTTGCGCTTGCTGGCGGGTTTCGAACACCCCGACGCCGGGACGCTGGAGATCGGCGGCCGGGTTGTGTCCGGCGGCAAGACGTTCGTACCACCCGAGAAACGAAAGGTGGGAATGGTTTTTCAAGACTACGCCCTCTTCCCCCACCTGACCGTGGAACAGAACGTAGCGTACGGCCTCCCACGCGGCGCGAAGCGCAAAGGCCGGGTGGCGGAAGTCCTCGGCCTCGCCCACCTCGACGGCCTCGGAAACAGGATGCCCCACGAGCTCTCCGGCGGCCAGCAGCAGCGCGTCGCGCTCGCGCGGGCGCTCGCACCCGAACCCGCCGTGGTGCTACTCGACGAGCCCTTCAGCAACCTCGACGCTACGCTGAGGGCGCGGGTGCGGGCGGAGATGCGTGAGATCCTCAAGGGAGCGGAAGCCACGGCCATCTTCGTCACCCACGACCAGGAAGAAGCCCTGAGCATCTCAGACGAGGTAGCCGTCATGATAGACGGCCACATCCTCCAGAAAGCCCCGCCGGAAGACCTCTACCTGTATCCTGCGACCCGCGAAGTGGCCGCGTTCGTCGGCGAGGCCAACTTCATCCCCGGTTACGCAAAGGATGGCCGGGTGCGCTGCATACTGGGGGACATACCGGCCCTGGAACCCGTGGAGGACGGTGAGGTCGAGGTGATGCTCCGCCCCGAATCCTTGTTGCTCCGGGCGCTGCCCGACGGGGAGGCAATCGTGACGGGTAGGGAATTCTACGGTCACGACCAGCTAATACGGATCGACCTGGACTCCGGCGAGACGTTCTATTCGCGCTCGGTCGGGAGGCAAAGTTTCGACTCCGGGGAGCGGGTTTCACTCGGAGTTTGGGGACCGGTAGTCGCCTTCTCGAACCCCAAATAATCCTCCACGGCCAAGAGGCAGCATCTACGGCATCCAGTTAAAATGCTCCCAAGTACTTCTACACGGGAGAACGCATGGACGCATATGGACTGGACATCGGGGGATCTGGGATCAAAGGCGCGCCGGTGAATCTCGACTCTGGCGAACTTACGGGCGACCGGATCAAAATCGACACCCCGAGGCCCGCAACCCCGGAAGCCATAGTAGAGACGGCTGCTAAGGTAGTCTCCCAATCCGGCTGGGACGGCCCGATCGGTTGCGGCTTCCCGGCGGTTATAAAGGACGGAGTAGCCCAGACGGCGGCCAACATCGAAAAGGACGCCATCGGCTTCGACTTTCGGCAGAGCCTCGAAGAGGCGTTGGGGTGCTCGGTAAGCCTCGTAAACGACGCCGACGCGGCGGGCCTCGCCGAAATGCGCTGGGGGGCCGGGCGCGAGGTCGAGGGCGTGGTGCTGATGGTGACCCTGGGGACCGGAATCGGGACGGCTCTCTTTGTCGGAGGCCAGCTCGTCCCGAACACCGAGTTGGGCCACATCGAACTCAACGGCGGAGACGCCGAAGACTACGCCGCACAGAGTGCAAGGAAGCGGGACGACCTCAAGTGGAAAGAATACGCCGGGAGGTTGGACGAGTACGTAAACGCCATAGAGAACTTGCTCTGGCCCGACCTGATCGTCGTTGGCGGCGGCATCAGCAAAAAGTCCGAGAAATTCCTCCCCCATCTTACAGCCCGCACCAAAGTAGTACCCGCCGAAATGTTCAACCAAGCCGGCATCGCCGGGGCCGCACTAGCCGGTACCCCCGAGGCCAATCCCGCATCCAAAAAGGACTGACAAACACCTTGAACCAGGCCAAATGCTTTGGAACCATCGTATCCTAAAAAAGTAGTCGAACACGGCTACAACCAAATCGGGGCGACTTACGAACACTGGTCGACAGAAGCCATCGATTAAGCCAGTAAGCAACGTACCTATGTTGCCTTTCTCTGAATCGTCGCCCGAAAACCACGTGAATCCACGTAACCACACTCAAGCATCGTGGTTCTCAGCTCGCTCTACCTTTCACCTTCCTTCTTTGCACTTATCAATTCGTTTAGTTGACAAAAGCAAATATATTGCAGACAATGGCAATTTATAAGGAGGTAGCTGATGGTAAAGGATGAGATTGAGGCGAACGTAGAAGCTGTGCGGCGGTTCAATCGCTTTTTCACTCGTCGGATCGGTGTTCTGCGCGAGGGTTTATTGCACAGTCCCTACTCGCTGACCGAGGCCCGGATTTTATTCGAGATCGCTCATAAGGATGATCTAACGGCCTCTGACATATCTCGGGAGTTGGGATTGGACACAGGTTACCTGAGCCGCATTCTGGCCGGGTTGGCGAAGCAAGGCCTCATCGAGAGGGTTCGTTCAGAGACCGATGGCCGCCGGCGGCTTCTCAAACTGACTTCTTCCGGGAGAGAGGCTTTCTCACTGTTGGATAACCGCTCGCGCGAAGAGGTCAAGGACATGGTCAGTAAACTATCCGACGAAGATCAGCGGCGACTGCTAGATGCCATGCGGACTATCGAAGGCATTCTGGGCGAAAACTTCAAATTCTCAGAGCCTTTCTTGCTGCGCCAGCACGAGCCGGGGGACATGGGTTGGATCGTTCATCGCCACGGTGTTCTCTACGCCCGGGAATACGGCTGGGACGAGCGCTTCGAAGCCCTGGTAGCCCAGATAACAGCCGACTTCATCAACGACTACGATCCGGCAAAAGAGCGTTGTTGGATTGCTGAGATGAACGGTGAAATCGTTGGTTGTGTGTTTCTTGTAAAAGCCGAGG
>JBARZO010000078.1:0-2637 GCA_049650165.1 Rubrobacteraceae bacterium | reverse complement strand
TACCACCGCAAGCTGCGTGGCAAAGCCATGACGGCCTCCGTTCTCGACGAGCTACCCGGCGTGGGCCCGTCGCGGAAGCAGAAAATACTCGATTATTTCGGCACCCCCGAGGCATTTACGAACGCCTCACTGGAAGAGTTGGAAGCCGTGCCTGGCTTGCCCGGCAAGGTCGCCCGCGAGGTCCACGCCCGCCTGCACCGTTAAATCGGGCTTAAATATACGGAAAATCGTTGAGAACGTAGCCCGCTAGTGTTACTCTCGAATTGCAATATGGATTCCATGTCGCAAAACACGCCGAGGCTGGTCGCATGAACGAGAGCAGGCTGCTGTCCGAGGGAGACCGGACCACCGGAAAACGGCGGCTCATTATTGTTACCGGGCTCTCCGGGGCGGGGAAATCAAACGCGTTGCAGGCTTTCGAAGACGCGGGTTATTTCTGCATAGACAATCTGCCTCCAAACATGATGTCGGCTGTGATGGAGACCGCGGATCAGGTGAAATCCGACGGCGTGGTACTGGTAATGGACATCCGGGGCCGCCGGTATTTTGGGGAGGATTTGGAGAACAACCTGGAAGCCTGGGCCGGTGAGAATGGTTGGGAGCGACGCATCCTTTTTGTTGAGGCGGACGACCCGACACTGGTGCGGCGTTACAAGGAGAGTCGCCGACCGCATCCCGCCGCCGAAAGCGGGGACGTGTTGGCCGCTATCCAGACGGAGCGCAGGGATCTGGCAAACGTCCGGGAGAAAGCCGACCTCGTTGTGGACACTTCGGGCTACTCAGCACTTGACGCCCGGGTCCGGTTCAGGAAGCTCGCCGAGTCTTTCTCCGGGAGCATGACCGTCAGCCTCATCTCCTTCGGCTTCAAACACGGCGCGCCGCTCGACGTAGACATGCTCCTCGACGTAAGGTTTCTACCAAATCCCCACTACAATCCGGAACTCCGCCCTCTTACCGGCCACGAAGAGCTGGTCCGCAACGCCGTCCTCGACAACCCCGACGGCGAGCAGTTCCTGGAGCGCACCTCCGATTTACTTTCTTTCCTGGTCCCTCGCTACGCCGCCGAGGGCAAGACTTACTTTACGCTCGGCGTCGGCTGTACCGGAGGCCGTCACCGATCCGTGGCAATGGTAGAAGAGTTGGCGATGAGGCTCCGGCAAGACGAAGGCTCCGGCATAGACCTCTTTGTCCGCCACCGGGAGTTGGAGAGGGGCGACTAGAGTACTCTCCCGGAATTTTTAGGGAGAAAAGTCTTGGCCCCGCCAATACCCGCGATTAAACCCAGATAAAACGACACCGGACTAGAGAGTGAGGGAATTACGCTGCTTGGTCTGTCTACAGATGTTCCCAGAAACCACTCAGGAAAAAAGGCAAGCAAGGCGAGCCCACCGAGCAGTACCACTACATATATCAGAAAAATAAACTTCCAGTAAGATCTGCTGTTTCCGGCTATGCGGTGGGCAAGAATCTGCAAGCCGATGCTAACTGAAGCTCCTAAAAGAAGCCATATTATGGATATGAAAAACGAGTTCCCGGCTAGATCGAAAACAACGATAGCAGCTACGATCAAGAGAGAACAGATTCCCATGAGGCCGACTAGAATCCATTCGACGACTTTCGACGGTTTATTCTCTCGGTTCATTACTCCTCCCAGGCTATGTCCGTAGTATAGCTACGGATTCCAAGTTCCTTGTGCTAGTCTCCCTATAGCTTGAGAGTCTGAAAGGAGAGCGTTTTGGCTCTAGGAATGCTGGTAGACGGCGAGTGGACCACACACGGAATACCGAAGGACGGTGAGGGGCGTTTCGTGCGCTCCGAAACCAGCTTTCGCGATTGGGTAACCGCGGACGGCCGCAGTGGATTTCCGGCGGAAGCGGGACGCTATCATCTGTACGTCGCTTCAGCGTGTCCGTGGGCACACCGGACGGTGCTCCTGCGAAATCTTATGGGGCTCGAAGATGTCATCTCGCTCTCGATCGTTGATCCTTTTATGGGCTCGGGGGGCTGGGTCTTCTCGGATACCCCCGGAGCGATCCCAGACAACATCAATGGCGCGAGCTATCTACGCGAGATCTACCTTATAGCGGACCCTATCTACACGGGGCGGGTCACCACGCCCATACTCTGGGACAAAGAGAAGGAAACGATCGTCAACAATGAATCTCGTGAGATCATCCGAATGCTAGACAAAGAGTTCGAAGAGTTTGCGATCACCGATGTGGACTTTTGCCCGGAAGATCTTCGCGAGGAGATAGACCGGACGATTGATGAGATCTACGAGCCCGTAAACAACGGCGTGTACAAGTCCGGCTTCGCCATGACCCAGTCCGCCTACGACGAGGCCGTAACGGACCTCTTCGGCGCCTTAGACCACTGGGAAGACGTGCTGGGCGAACGGCGCTACCTGTGTGGCGACCGAATAACGGAGGCTGACTGGTGCATGTTCACGACGCTGGTCCGTTTCGATCCCGTCTACCACTACCACTTTAAATGCAATATCCGGCGCATCTCAGACTACCCGAACCTCGGAGGCTATCTAAAGGACTTGTACCAGCAGCCAGACGTCGCTGAAACGGTGGACTTCGACCACATAAATCAGCACTATTACATGAGCCACGAGAGCGTAAACCCGACCAG
>JBARZO010000077.1:0-2309 GCA_049650165.1 Rubrobacteraceae bacterium | reverse complement strand
TCATTACGGTGATCGAATCGCCTACTTTGCTGGACGTTAGCGGCATCCTGAACGCCATACCGGCTGCTGACTCGCGAGGGTACGGTAAGTACTCCGCTAGTAGCGGCAAGTTCTCGACGGAGGTACTCGCTGTCTCAACCGGACTGCCGAAATTCTCCATCCTCGACATGCTCGAATGGGCCGACGAGGACGGTGGAAAGAACGGAATAAAGCAAAGCCTTGCTGACTCGGAGACAAGTCGTTTCGAGAGTCACGTGCGCGAGGCGGTTACGTTGGATCCGAGCAGTGTAGACGGCTTGAAGGCAGAGATCAGCGGAGCCTTCAGGGAGTACGCAAGCAGGCTGGGATAGGGTAGTGTCATCTGACCTTTACGGACGGCGTGTACTGCTCCGCAACTGCGGGCGTTTTCTCAACGTGGCCGGGGACTTTGGATCCAACTATTCGACTCACCCCTACCTGTCTTCTGAGATGCTCTACGCGGGGCTTACTAGGGAGCTGTCACGCCGCCCGAGGACTTTCTCAGAGAAGATGTCTGGATATGATTTCTTTCGGGATTTCAACGTAGCTTCTCTGCCAGTGTGGTTCACTCCGGGAATCTTGATAGACGGGGACGAAGGGAAAGCTGCTGGCAGATCTCCCAACATGTTGGATACACACCTTTTCAACTCTACGCTAGAGGAGAGGCCCGGCATACAGGACAACAACCGTCTACCAAAGTACGGCTCTATGGAGACGGTGTTGCCCGGAAACTTGTTCAGTACTGTAGCTATGTCGACTGGCGCGGATTCACTGAACTCCTACTCCACAGGTCAGGTCTTCTGGATGGGGAAGAAGCGTACGATGTTCCAGATAGCCAGTCTTGGAGAGACGGTGGAAGCAAGTCTCACGGAGGGACAGTGCGCGACGGAGTACGTGCAGGTGTCCTCGCAAGATATGAGCATGTTTGAGGCTTACTCTGTGCTCGGTGCATCCCAGAGATACCTGGTGGCTTCAGGTGAAGGCTCCTTTAGGCATCTGAGTTTCTCCTCACCAGAATTGCGTTGTGTTCCCGAGTTTTCCATACAAGGTTTCCTGGGTGAGCTGAGATGATCCGACCCAAAGCCCTCATACTGGTTACTTCGAGGCCGGAGTCTGTGGAGGTTGCGGTGGAGACTTCGCGGCCTGCGGTGTTAGCCCTGATCTTCTCCCAAGATGTCCTCCTCGCGGTGGCGGCGAAGTGTTCGGAGCTTTCGGACTCGGGGGTGTCGTTCCGGCACCGGATGGTGGATCGGCCTATGGAGATCGAGGACGCTTTCGATAAGTTCTCCCTGGCGCTCTCGGACCTGGAGGAGATGGGGTTTCCTCCCGAAGAGGTGCTGCTGGATGTTACGGGCGGGACGACACCGATGCGGGTTGGGACGGCGCTGGCGGCTATGACCCGTGGGATCGGGATGGTCCACCAACGGGTGCCGCAGCGCTACGTGGACGGCAACTGGTCACGGGATATGTCGCGGGGGATCGAGGTGGTCCCCATGCAGAATCCGCTTCTCGCCACGGGCCTCCTGCGCGAGGGGCAGGCGGTGGAACTTTTCAACCGGCGGGACTACGGGGCGGCGGCGCTGGTCTTCGAGGACGTGGCCCAGAAGGTTAGCGGTGTGGAGCGCCGTCACTATTACCGGGGGCTGTTGCTGCTCTCGGAGGGGTATGCCGCCTGGGACGTCGCGGACTATTCGACGGCCCTGGATAAGCTGCGCGAGGCTCGGGAGGAGCTCGGGGTGGAGTTTTCGGAGGGGGATCTCGCGGAGCGGGCCGCCGGTATCTCTTCGCGCATCGCGGCACACATGCCGTTTCTTGGAAAGGTCCGCAAGCTCTCCCTGGAGAGCGTCGTGGACATGCTGGAGAACGCCCGGCGCCGGATAAGGGATCAAAGGCGCCACGACGACGGCGTCGCCCGCCTCTACCGAACGGTCGAGATGTTCCACCAGTGGCGACTCTCCCAACGCTCCATCGACACCGCCAACGTCGACTGGAGCAAGGTGGACGAGAAAAGCAAAGAACTCTTCCTCGGGCAGATGGGGCTTGATGAGCTACCTTCGCAACTGGATCTCCTGCGGGCGCGAACTCTCGATCGTATCCTGCACGAAGAATCTTCGGAGGAGGAGCCGGTGCTCCGGGATCTCCTGCGCCAGCGCAACCACTCCATCCTCGCTCACGGCCTGAACCCTATCGGCGAGAAGTCCGCCCGTCGATTCCTCGACTATGTGGACGGAATATTCGAGGAACCGGAGGTCCGGGCCGGGGCGGAACATCTTACGTTGCGGGGGTTGTAG
>JBARZO010000076.1:0-4627 GCA_049650165.1 Rubrobacteraceae bacterium | reverse complement strand
CCACAAATCGAGACGATAATCCGCGAGTGCTATCAGCTATTATCTTGTCGTGTAATCGGATCTTCGTTTGATAGGGATAGTTAGGAATCGGTGAGACAGTGGATGTAAGTTCGGTCGGTGATGGCAGCCGCAGAGCCGATTATCTACCTTCCCTGCGGGACGGTAGGCCCATCGTCGTTCCGGAGAACCTGAAGCTGAATCCGTTGGAGAATGGATACTACGAGTACGTGATCCTCGGGGCCGGCTGCGCTGGACTGAGCCTTTGCCGCTATCTGCTTGAGCAAGGTGCTACAGAGCCTATCTTGATCCTAGATCAGAAGAGCGAGTTCGCCGACGACCGCACGTGGTGTTTCTGGGACGTGGAGCCTACTCCGTTTTCTCATCTCGCCAACAAACAATGGGGATCTTGGGCCATACACGCAGCGGGCGATATTGTGGAGCAAAAAACGGAGCGTTACCCATATCAGTGTTTAACCGCAGCAGATTTTTACAGAAGCGTGTTGGAGAAGATATCCCACCACAAAAACGTGACGCTCCAACTTGGGGAGCCCGTCGAGAGCTGCAAAGAGCACGAAGGCGAAACGTTCATCCAGACAACGCAAAACACCTACACGGCCCGCTACGTGTTCGACGGGCGCGGGCTGCCTCCGAACTCCCCAATGTTCGAGGAGGCGAGGATTAAAGCGGTGTGGGTGCCGCAGAAGTTTGTTGGCCTCCGGATTCGTTCCCGGGAGCCGGTCTTCGATCCGGAGCGTTGTACGCTCATGGACTTCTCGGTAAGCCAGGAGCGAGGCCTCCGCTTTGTGTACGTGCTGCCTTTCAGTGAAAGAGAGGCACTGGTAGAAAATGTCTATCTTTCCGAGGCGAAGATTTCAGTAGACGAGTATCGGGATGAGTTGGAAAGTTATTTATCTGTGGTCTACGGAATCTTTCCGGACGACTATGTGGTGGATGGTGAGGAAAGAGGCTACATTCCGATGACGGACTACGCGTTCCCCCGGAAGTTTGGTGAGAGGACTTATTCTATAGGGATGCTGGGCGGCGAATCTCGGCCTTCGACCGGCTACACTTTTC
The DNA here is from genome assembly GCA_049650165.1 of Rubrobacteraceae bacterium. Classification (GTDB taxonomy): domain Bacteria; phylum Actinomycetota; class Rubrobacteria; order Rubrobacterales; family Rubrobacteraceae; genus SIRX01. The sequence goes on along the minus strand of JBARZO010000076.1, from coordinate 3,553 downwards.
TGCGGATACAGCGCTACTGCCGGGCTTTGGCGGAGAACGTAGTTGCCGGACGGGAGCCCCCCCAGCGGGTGGAGGCGGCCCGCTACAAGCTGCTCGATAAGATTTTCTTGAGGTTTATGAAGGAGCACCCTGAGAAATGCCCGGGGGTGTATCGACGGATGTTCACCGGCCTGCCGGCTGACACGCTGGTGCGCTTCTTGACCGAAAAGAGTACCTTGCTAGAAGACTTACGGTTGGTTTTGGCGATGCCCAAGATCCCGTTTGTGAAGATCGCCGTTCGTCTGCTCGCACGAAGCGTGAGTTCGCGTGCGGGTTGAATGCAGCGCCGGGAGAGCGCGCTGACTGAGATGAGGGTTTCACCCGGCGCCCGGCAAACATTGATGCGCTTCATCGTTATCCCTTCGTGGGTAATTGTTGGGGTTATGGTTCTGGCGTTTCTGGCCGGCTTCAGCGTGTCGGGGCCGATCCAGTACGCGCCGTTTGCGTTTAGCTTGATCTTGTTCGGGCTGCCTCACGGGGCCGTAGATCATCTAGTCCCGGGCCGGCTCTCCGCAGGCGATGCTTCGATCGGCTCCATCATCGCTGTGGCAATTTTGTATGCAGTACTCGCTACCATCTACCTTGTGTTCTGGACCTTCTTGCCGGTCGCCGCTTTTGTCTTCTTTATCTTGCTCACTTGGTTTCATTGGGGACAGGGGGATCTCTACTCGACGGTCACGCTCCTCCGGGCACAAAACCCGGCCCCGCGAACCCTGAAAGCCTTGATGGTCGTGGTGCGCGGAGGCCTGCCTATGCTGGTTCCTCTACTCGCTTTCCCGGAGGCCTACCGAGATGTCGCTGAGAGCATAGTCGGTCTTTTCTCGGATGATGGAGGGGAGATCTTGGTTTTCGAACCGGCTTTTCGACTGACGGCGGGAATAGTGTTCCTGGTACTCGCACTTATTACACTCTCATGGGGATACTTTATTTCCAGCCCGCAAGATACGGTCGCATGGGCGATGGATGCCGCCGAAGTTGCGCTTTTAGCGGCGTATTTCGCGGTTGTTCCGCCCGTGTTCGCCCTCGGGATGTACTTCTGCCTGTGGCACGCGCCCCGTCACATAGCACGCCTCATGCTTCTCAACCGCTCTTCGTCTAACGCCCTGCAAAAAGGTGAATTCCTTCCGGCCATGAAAGACTTCGTCCGGGATGCGACCCCGCTTACAGCCGTTTCATTGTTATTGCTCGTCGGACTGTATTTCTTCGTGCCGCGGAGCGTAGAGGGCGTCGCAGGACTGCTAGCGCTTTACCTCGTTTTGATCTCGGCGCTCACGCTGCCGCACGTAGTGATCGTCGGCCTCATGGACCGCCGTCAGGGGCTTTGGAGATGATTCGCCGGGCCATCGGTTCGATACACCGGGAACACCCCTCAAACAGCGAATGGCGCAGGCCTATTGAAAGAAAGCCTCCGTTCAAGCGGTTTACTGTGGCGCGGAAGCACTGTGGCGCGGAAGCGCGCCAGGTAGGAGAATTAGTCGGTAGAGAAAGCGCCCTGCCAGGAGGAGAGCGATGCCACAAGAACACATCATCAGCATAGACCCGTCCCGGACGTTGGGAGAGGAGCCCGAGTCGGGGCACAACCGTTGGCACGAGGATATAGAGCCGTTAGTCGAGGTGGAGCCCGGAGATACCGTCGTATACGAGACTCGGGACGCCTTTGATGGGCAACTCGGGCCAGGTTCTACGGAAGATGACGTGGCCCAGTTAAACCTCAACGTCGTGCATCCGCTAACCGGTCCTGTATATGTCAACGGGGCGGAGCCGGGAGACTTGCTGGAGGTCAAGATTGTCCACATCGAGGCCGACCCGTGGGAACAGTGGGCATACACGGCGGAGGTTCCGGGATTCGGTTTTCTGCGGGACGATTTTCCGGACCCGTTTATCGTTCACTGGCGGCTAAACGGCAACGAGTATGCGGAGTCGGATCAGCTCCCCGGCGTGCGGCTCCGGTGCAACCCACATCCGGGCATTCTGGGGCTCGCTCCCAGCGCGGAGCTTCGCGGGCGCGTCACGGAGCGCGAGGCGGATCTCGCGGAGCGAAACGGGTTCGCTTTGCCGCCGGACTCGACAGACGCGGTTCCGGCAGACGATGGCCTCGCGGACGAAGGGCTTCGTACCGTTCCGCCGCGCGAGAACGCCGGAAACATTGACATTAAGCAAATCACCCCGGGCACGACCGTCTTGCTGCCGGTGTACGCCGAAGGTGGCCTGGTTTCTACGGGAGACGTGCACTACGCCCAGGGAGATTGCGAGGCTTGTGGCACCGCTATCGAGATGAGGTCGCGTGTTCATCTGCGCTTCCAGGTGCGAAAGGGCGAGGCCGAACGCCAGGGTATTCAGGATCTTCAATTGTTCCGGGACGACTACTTCGCACCACCGGAACTGGCCGTGCCCCGGCGGTTTTTCGCCACTACGGGCATTAGCGTTCGCAAGGATGGTCGCAACGAGAGCGAGGACATAACCGTAGCGGCCCAGAATGCCCTGCTAAACATGATCGAACACCTCCAGACCCGCGGCTTTAGCCGACAACAGGCCTACGCCCTCTGTAGCGTCGCCGTTGACCTGCGGATAAGCCAAACGGTGGACGTTCCGAACTGCCTGGTGACCGCCCTGCTGCCGTTGGACATATTTGTGTGACCTGGATCCAGTAGGCACGCTGGGAGTGTTAGGGAATACAGGGTTTGTTGGTTTCTTATTGTCTCATTGGGGTAAGAGTTAAACCGATGTAAAAGCAACTTACCCTGGAGGCAAGATGGCGCAAAGACTCGAAGGAAGCATAGAGGTAAATGCTCCGGTAAAGCAGGTGTACGAATACTGGGAGACGCTGGAGAACTTGCCGGACTTTATGAGTAACGTGCAAGAGGTCCGCTCCACCGGAGACAACACCACCCATTGGCGCGTTAAGGGCCCGCTGGGCTCGAAGGTTGAGTTCGACGCCCGTACGACTCAGAACGAGCGCAACGAGGCGCTCGCCTGGAGCTCCGAGGGTGGCGATGTGGAGACCTCTGGGCAGGTACGCTTCCGGGATTTGGGCGACGAAAAGACCCGCGTAGAAGTTCAGATGAACTGGTTCGATCCGCCGGGTGGAAAAGTCGGCGAGACGGTAACGGGATTGGTTGCCGGGCCGAAGGCCATGCTGGAGCAGGATCTCCTGAACTTCAAAGAGGTCATAGAAGGCGACGCGACCCCGGAAGAGATCCAGGAACGGGCTGATGCAGCCGATGCCCACAGTGGAGCCGTAGCTTTTCTGACTTCCACTACCGGTCTCGTAGCGGTAGGCGGGGTACTGCTGGTTTGGCTGCTACTGCGGCGCGGAGGCTCTCGCAAGAAGTCCGGGACGGCCCGCATAATCTTCGAGTTTTAGAACTCAGCATTCCAGCGCCCGGCGATTGCGCGCCGGGCTACAAAAGAAAGCCCGGGAGCTGCGATACACAGCTCCCGGGCTTTTATATGCTGATGGCTCGTCTACCGTAGGCGATCTATCTTCGCCGCGAGCACGAAATCGCTCTCCGTC
>JBARZO010000075.1:0-2903 GCA_049650165.1 Rubrobacteraceae bacterium | reverse complement strand
GGCCAGGGCCGGAGATCTTCTCGGCCAGGTTCTACACGTCCCTCGCGCCCGAGCTCCTCACGAGGCCGCACAAGCAGGACACTACCGCCGGTGGTCACGGTTCTTGGCGGGCTCTTACTATTGATATTAGCCGCCCTGTTTATCTTTTTCGTTGCCCGGGGCTGCGTGGCGACCCAAGAGGCGACGCAGGTGCGAAAGTACGTGATGAGTTCCAATAGCCTCTTGACGGATTCGTCTAACCTGGGCCAGGAGAAACTGCAGCCCCTTTTGCAGAGTGCGAATGGGAGGCCGGGCCAACTGGACCAGGAAGCGATGAGCCAGGCGGTGGAGGAGTCTGAGCTACTCTACCAGCGGGCCCAGGAGAACGACGAGGTACCTCCGGAGTTCGAGGAGGCAAACAACTATGTGATCAGCGCGCTCGGCATCCGGGCCTCGGCGACCGGACGCATCCAGCGGTCGGCCACCGGCAACGCCGAAGGCTTTGGCGAAACGCTCGCCACATCCGTCGAGGACTACAGGACCAGCGACAACGTCGCGATAGGCCACTACTTCCCGGCTTCTGGCAAGGCTCTGGAAGACGCGGACCAACAGCAAGACCGCAATTACCTGAAAGAGCCCCAGGCTTTCATGCAATACGACGCGCTGGGCTTCGAGGCGAGGGGCTCGCCAACGCCGGAGGCCCGCGGCGACCCGAACGCCCTGCACGGCGTGGAGGTCGCTTTGGTGGAGGTGGCCGGGCAGCAACTGTTTGCGGGTGGGACTGTTGTTCTATCCGGCTCCCAGGAGCCGGTCTTTACCGTTACGGTGAATAATAGTGGCGAGGCGGAGGAGACCAACGTCCCGGTAGAGGTGGTATTGAACACCCAGTTCGAACGCCAGGCAAACTCGGAGAATATTGAGAAGATCGACCCAAACGGCGCCTCGGCCTCCTTAGAAATCGGTGGTTTCAGGCCCGGCGAGTTGAACGAGACCGCAGAAGTCACCGTGGAAGCAGGACCGGTACAGTATGAGGACTTGACGGATAACAACATCCTCACCGGGTGGCTGACCTTCGGGATGTAGGAAAAATTTAGAGAGGAGTTTGCATGGTAACCGCCATAGTGCTCGTAACGACGGAGAAAGAGCGGGTGCAGGAGGCGGCCCAAGCCATGCTCGAAATAGAGGGTGTTACAGAGGCCTACTCCGTTACCGGGCCTCACGACCTCGTGGTAATGGTCCGCATCCCGGACTTCGAGCGGTTGGCGGAGATAGTGCCGGAGAAGATCGCCCAGGTTCCCGGCGTAGCCCGCACCGAGACGATGGTCGCCTTCCGGGCTTACTCCAACCACGATCTTGATCGGATGTGGAGTTTGGGATTCGAGTGAGCGATCCGTGCCGGCTACAATGCTGATCAGAGACCGGACGGATATTAGTTGGTAGTGGGGCTGGTAAGGGGGGAGACCTAAGGTGATGGGACAGGCTTTGATCTTCGGCTTGATCGGGTCTAGCGCCCTGGTTTTCGGGGGTGTTCTCGGCGCTCTCTGGAGTGTCCCGCACCGGGTCAGCGGCGTCCTGCTCGCTTTCGCGAGCGGCACCCTGATCTCCGCCCTGGCCTTCGAGTTGTTTCCGGAGGCGGTCGAACTTGGCGGCATATGGCCGGCTGGATTCGGGTTGTTCGCGGGCGGCTTGACCTTCGTTATCATCAACACCGCCCTAGATTCCTGGGTAGCCCGGAGCGCCGGGGACCCGGCTGAGGTGCCGGGACTTCCCCACGAGATTGCCGAGAGCCTCTCCGGGGCCGAGGCGGATCAGACCGAGCGGCTGGAGGAGACTTCATCCCAGAGCGGCAGCGCGGCGGTCGGCTTCGCGCTCCTGGCGGCGGTAACGCTGGACGGCGTGCCGGAGAACCTGGCGCTCGGGGTCTCACTGCTCTCCGGTGGGGGCAGCCTCGTGCTGCTGGTCGCTATCTTCTGCTCCAATTTCCCCGAAGCGCTGGCCGGGGCCGTTGCGATGCGCCGCGGCGGACGGTCGGTGTCTTTTGCGGTCGGCATCTGGACGCTCGCCGCCGTGCTGCTAACTCTCGCGGTTCTCTTTGGTCGGGCGGTATTCGCCCAATTTCCCGAGGAAAGCCTGGCATTCCCGCTCGCTTTCGCCGGCGGGGCGGTACTGGCGTCTCTGGCCGACACCCTCATGCCCGAAGCCTTCGAGCATGGCCGTCCGCTAAACTCGATGGCGACGGCGGTCGGGTTCTTGCTATCTTTCGTCCTGAGCGGTTGACCGGCCGGCCCTTGCCGACCAGATTCTCTAGCTCGGTTCCTCGGCCAGGGCTGGACGGGTTCCCTCTATGAGATGGGCGACCACGTCGAGGAAGTCGCCGCTCTCTTCGTAGACCTCACGTTGGCGCTGGCTGTCGGTGCCGCCTTCGACTATCTCCAGGATACTTTCTAGTTCGTCTTCACAAGCCAAGTCTTGGGCGTGGGGCTTTAGCTCTTCGACGAGGTTGCGGGCCGTGTCGCGGGCCGGGGTCGAGGCATCTTCTTCGGCGTTGTAGAAGACGGCGTCCATGCCGTAACGGGAGGCACGCCACCGGTTTTCTTCGGTGAGTGCTCTGTTGTACGGTTCGCTAGAGACGTTTGTCTCCAGCATCCGGTGGACGAGGGACTGGGTAAGGGCGGTGAGGGCTATTGCCGCCTCGATCCTGGTCTGGGAGTCTAGGATGCGGAGCTCTATCGTCCCTATTTGGGGATGAGGCCGGACGTCCCACCAGCAGAAGGTGTAGTCGTCCATCGCCCCGGCATCGACCATCAAATCCACGTAGCCCTCGAAAGCCTCATAGTCGGGGAAGGCCGGTGGGAGACCGGCGCGGGGGAAGGTCTCGAAAATCTTGACCCGGCTAGACTCGAAGCCGGTGTCCATCCCCTGCC
>JBARZO010000074.1:0-5227 GCA_049650165.1 Rubrobacteraceae bacterium | reverse complement strand
GGTTTCATGGGGTCGGTCATCATCTGCTGATGACCAACGGAGATATAGACGTGGTTCTCTCGGTCTTCGGCTTCTGGGATGGGGAACAGCGTTGTGATCGGCCGGCTCTGGACGATCTGGAAGCCGTCGTCGGCCAGGCACCATTCGATGTCCTGGGGATAGCCGAAGTGCGCTTCGATCCGTCTTCCCAACTGCGTGATCCGCACGACCTGCTCATCCGTCAACGCGGGCTGATCCTGCTGTGCCGGCTCGATCGTCTGTTCGTTTATCCCACCTGACGGCGAGTGGTGGATAGCGAGCTGCTTGGTCGCGATCGTTTTGTCGACGACCTCGCCGTCTAGGACCTTGTAGACGTCCGGGTTCACCAGGCCGGAGACCAGAGCCTCGCCAAGGCCGAAGCTGGCATCCACGGTGGCGACCTTGCGGTTGCCCGTGGTGGGGTCCGCCGTGAACAGGATGCCGGAAGCGTCTGGGACAACCATGCGTTGCACGACCACGGCCATGCGGACGTTGCGGTGGTCGAAGCCGTTCCGCATGCGATAGGTCACGGCCCGCTCGGTGAACAGCGACGCCCAGCACTGGCTGATGTGCTGGAGGATCGTCGCCGTTCCCACGACGTTCAGGTACGTGTCCTGCTGGCCCGCGAAAGAGGCTGTCGGCAAATCCTCCGCCGTCGCGCTAGATCTCACGGCGTAGGCAGCGTGCTCGCCGAGACGGTCGAGCGCGCTCGTGATCGAAGACGCCACATCGTCCGGGATGTTGACGGCTTCGAGGGTCCGGCGGATCTCCGCGCTGAGGGTGCGGATCGACTCCCGATCGTCCGGGTTCTCTGGGGTCAGGCGTGACAGCCGAGCGAGCAAATCGTCGATCGACGGAGCTTCCGCCATGATCCGCCGGAAGGCGTCCGTCGTCACGCAAAAGCCGGCCGGCACGCGGACGCCTTCAAGTCGCGAAAGCTCCCCCAGGTGCGCGCCCTTGCCGCCAACAACCACGACCTGCGTCTGATCTATCTCTTCGAAACTCAACACGTAGCAGTCCATCCGCTTACCTCCCATTTGCGAAGAGGCTCTCGACCGACAATATCTGCCCCGTCGGACCTCCTCCGACGATCACTACCGCATGCCCGGTCATACCCGCACCTCCCGGCCGAGTGCCCGCGACCGCACCGCGAGTCCCACCGTCGATTCGACGTCCCCGTGCGACCTACACGATTTATACGCCAACAAAAACACACGCATCTCGCTACCCCCATTCCCGTAGGTTCTGGCTTCGGCTGGCATTATGCGGCACGACCCGGGGCTTGACGCAAGCCCCCCGGTGCGCTGTATACTGTAAGTAGAAAGAAGATTCCCCACTCTTTTCCACTTACCGTCCGCTGTTTACGGACAACCTCCTCGCGAAGCGGCGGGATCTCACAGGAATCAGCGAGTACGAACTTTCAGGGCCGGAGCACGGCCTCTAATCCTGCCAACGGACGATCCTGTCCGGATGCTACTCGTGGTCCAATCTTTGCTGACCTGGTTTGCACGCTGCACGACCCGTACATGCCTGCTAGGCTTTCGGACATGGCCTCGGGGGAATGGACGACCGCAGAACACGCATTGCGCTACCTTGCTCGGGCGGACGCCTATCCGCACCGCGCAGAGGGAGAAGGTGTCCTGCTCGAGCAGATACCCGGCGACGCCCGGCGCATCCTCGACCTCGGGACGGGCGACGGGAGACTGCTCTCCCTCCTCAAGATCGACCGCAGCGAGATGTTTGGCGTTGGTCTCGACTTCTCCGCTCCCATGCTGGAGGCGGCACGCGAGCGCTTTGCGGGCAACGCGTCTATTGAGATAGTCGAGCATAATCTCGCCGAGCCACTGCCCGGCGAAACCCTTGGACGCTTCGACGCTGTGGTCTCCTCGTTCGCCATCCATCACCTCGAACATGAGCGAAAGCGGGCACTCTACGCAGAAGTGTTCGATCTCCTCGAACCCGGCGGAGTATTCGCCAACCTCGAGCACGTAGCCTCACCGACCCGGCGTCTGCACCTGGCGTTCTTCGCCGCGGTCGGCGAGCCGATGGAGAACGAGGATCCATCCGACCGCCTACTAGATGTCGAGACCCAACTCGGGTGGCTGCGCGAGATCGGCTTCGACGACGTTGACTGTTACTGGAAGTGGTTAGAGATGGCCCTTCTAATAGGTGTGAAGCCAGCCTGATCCCGAGCGGAACACCGCGACCGGTTCGCCCGCACCGTCGTTCGCTCGGGCCGTTACCGACCCCGATCCTGTCGGCCGATTGATCGAATCGGCAATGGCGCTACGCCGGACTACACCAGGCTTCGCCTCGGACAGGCAATCGCCACCGCCGACAAGGGCGCGGCCCTTTCGTGTATGCTGCTATCTTGCGTCTGAGGAGGTTCGGTTTATCAATCGGGAGGGTCTATGCGCAGGGATCATAGCTCGCCTCGAGGGACGGTTCATCGCCTAGAGCATGACTCCGAGGCGCTCTTGGGGAACAACCTCGGCGACCCCACCAGCCGGGAACTGCACGTCTACACTCCCCCAGGTTGGTCGCACGACGAGAACCTTCCTCTGCTGGTCAACCTCGTCGGGTACTGGGGGTCCGGTCTCGCCCAGACGGCGTGGAAGGCCGTTGGCGAGAACGTCCCCGAGCGTCTGGACCGCCTGATCACGGCGGGCTCCATGCCCCCGGTCGTGGTCGCCTTCCCGGACTGCTCGACCAGGCTTCGCGGCAACCAGTACATCAACAGCGCAGGAACTGGACGCTACGCAGACTACCTGATCGAAGAGATCGTACCCTTCGTGGAAGACCGCTTCTCCTGCGGGGGCAAGGGCCGGCGCGGTCTCTTCGGGAAGTCTTCCGGCGGCTACGGGGCGGCCTGGCACGGGATGCACCGCCCCGATTTCTGGGCGGCAGTCTCGATCAACTCCGCCGACATGGGCTTCGAGGTCCACCAACTCCCCGAGTTCTACCTCGCCCTCGACGTCCTGCAGGACTTCGGCCACTCCATCGAGAAGTTCTTCCGGCACTTCGAATCAGAGGAGAAGCCAACCGCAACCGAGCGATCTTGCCTGATGTTTTGCGCCATGAGCGCGTTCTACGACCCCGACCCGGAAGCGTTCCTGTCCATGCGATTGCCCGGCGACCCCCACACCGCAGAGCTCGACCCCGAGCGTTGGGCGAACTGGCTGCGCCACGACCCCGTGGTGATGGTGGATTCACGCGCGGACGAACTCCGCAAGTCAAAGGGGATCTGGCTGGATTGTGGCAACCGGGACCAGTTCCGGATGCACTTCGGCATGAGGCGCTTCCACAAAAAGCTTGAGGAGTTCGGCGTCCCGCACATCTACGAGGAGTTCGATGACGACCACACCGGCGTAGACTACCGGATGGACGCGTTCTTACCGTTCCTCGCACGGACATTGTCCAGCTAGATTGCGGAGTGTGGATAGCAAATGGCTCATCCGCTAAATTCGGTGCATAATGAGCGAGCAGTGACCTCGCAGTAGGGGAACGCGTGCTCGCCATCCAAACTGATCGACTCTTGCTGAGGGATTTTCGCCTCATGGATCTACCCGCTTACGCGAGCCTGCTCGCTCATCCTTCGTCTCGGCAGTTCTCTTCAGAGGAAGACACCCGTCCTGAGAAAGCGGAAGAGTTGCTCCGTCTCTTTATTGCGTGGTCCGAGGAGCGGCCCCGGCTCCGGCACCAGTTAGCCGTCGTATTGCCCTCGCAGGATGTGATCGGCTCTGTGGGCATCCGCGTCGTCTCCATGTTGGAATGCCAGGGCTCCTTTGGGTGCGAGTTGGATCCGCGCCACTGGGGACGCGGCTACGCCCGGGAGGCGGCTCGCGCGATGATCGGGTACGGGTTCCGGGAGCTCGGTCTGCACCGAATCTACGCTGAGACGCTGGAAGAAAACGCGGCGGCGATTGGCTTGGCGGAAGGGCTGGGCATGCAGCGGGAAGGCACACTGCGGGAGAACCGGCGGTTCAAAGGCCGGTGGTGGAATACGACGATCTTGTCGGTGCTGAAGTCCGAGTGGGCTGATCTATAGATCATGCCTTAGGAGGTGCGTACGCTAGGCGTCCGTTCGTCAGGATCAAGAAGATCCTACGGTTAACTTGAACCAACGAGGACCCTTACCGACGATTTTCCCGGAATTATGCAATGACCTCCACTACGAGACCAGGATCGCGCCAGCGTTCGGGGAACGGCTCAGAGAACTCCTCCGACTCGCCGGTAGCGCTCGTAGATCACGCGTGAGTTGAACGTCCTGGTCTCGACCAGGTCCAGTCGAATGTCTTCGGTGACCGGCGGCAGGTACGGCGTGCCGCCACCTACGACGACCGGAAAGCGGAACATGCGCAGCTCGTCGACGAGGCCGAGCTCGATCGCCTGCGCGGCCAGTCCGGCGCCGCCGATTTCGACGTCCTTATCGGTCGCGTCGAGTGTCGCGGCGCCCTCTTCGGCGAGCGGCGCCCCGGCGAGCCGGGCGTTGCCCTGTACGCTGTCGAGCGTGCGGCTGAAGACGACCTTCGGGAGAGCACACCAGACGTCGGCGAAGGCGTCCGTGTCCTCGTTGTCGCGCATCGACGGATCCGTCTCCCACACGAGCATCGCCTCATAAAGCCTGCGGCCCAGCAGGTACCCACCGAGCCCGCGTACCCGCGCGAGGTGGACGCGGAACAGCTCGTCGCTAAGCCCCGACCACCCGAACTCACCCTCGCGGTCGGCGATAAAGCCGTCCACCGAGACGCTCATCGAGTAGATCAGCATGGGCTTCACGGTAACGGGACAGCGCGCGGACACATGGTGGACGATCTGTTCCACGCCGGCCACGTGGCGCTGTTGCGGGAGGCTCGACGCCACGGCGACTGGCTGATCGTCGGCGTTCTCTCCGATGAGACGGCGGCGTCGTCGACTCTGAGTATGGGGATCGCTACTTCGTGCATGACCGCTCCTCCTTGTTCCGGTTGCCCACCGAGGGGATTGTACGGGCGACGAACCCCCTCTACAACCCTCGATCCGTCTTTCGCCATGGAACGTGAGGATCGCGGGGAGGTTTCTCGCTTCTGCCGTGCCTCGCTCAGGGCGGGCGCGATATTATTGGCGAGGTCTGCGGGAGGACCATCACCGCTTCTTATTCTCGCAGTACAAAATTCCCGTTTGGGTACCATGACCCCTGGAGGTCCTCGGCCTCGGCGAGGTCGGGTAT
>JBARZO010000073.1:0-1726 GCA_049650165.1 Rubrobacteraceae bacterium | reverse complement strand
CTCGGAGACGGCCCAGAGGATCCAAACCCGCTACAACACCGACAACCCCTACAGCACCGCCCGGGCCATAGAGCAGTACCTGCGTTTGGACGGCGGGTTCACCTACAACCTCGACGCCGACTTCCGCCGGGCCGACCGGGCCCTGGAGAAATTCCTGGCGGAGGACGGAGAGAGAGAAGGTTTCTGCACCCAGTTCGCGACCTCGATGGCTCTCATAGCCCGGGACCTCGATATACCCTCCAGGGTCGTTTACGGGTCCACCCAGGGAGAGCCGGGAGATCCGGGAGAGTACATAGTGCGGGGCCGCAACATGCACACCTGGGTGGAACTCTACTTCCCCGGTATCGGCTGGTACTCGTTCGACCCGACCCCAGGCTTCTCACTGCCGAACGCGATGCAGGCCAACGCTCCGCCCCCCCAGACTCCGATCGCCCAGGACGACCTTCGCATGCAGGGACCTGCCGCATTTGGAGGCCAAGACCCCGCAGATCAGCCGGTAGAGGACAAAGAGCCGAGGGAATCCGAAGACCCCACCACATCCAACCGAAACCAGATGCCGGAACTGTGGCCCTTCTTGATACCGATCCCCATCTTGCTGTTAGCCACACCTCTCGCGAAGCGGGCGCTCCTGGTTCGCCGGCGGCCCGAAGACCTCTACCGGGATCTGACGGGAAGACTGCGGGATGTGCTGGAGCCGGGCCGCGGCTCCATCGCCGACTCACCAGCCCTCACCCCGACCGAGCGGCTAATACTCCTGTCCGGGGCCGCCGGTCTCCGGGAGGATAGTTTTAGAGACTTCGCCCGTGCATACTCGGATCACCTCTATTCTCCGGACCCGAGCCCGGATGTCGGGCACGCTTACCGGGACGCCCTGCGAGAGTTGCAACGTCTGCCCAGGTGGCGGCGTATTCTCGGCGCGATCAACCCGGCGTCGCTCGGGGCCCGGACAAAAGTGGGTATTGCTTCGGCAGGGAAGCGGGTTCACAAAGCCCTGGCTGGTTCGGTGCAAAAGCTCCGGCGCAGAAAGAGGCGTTGAAGTCGGCGGGGTGTGATGTAATAATCCTTTTATCTAGCCAAGATAACTACAGCATTTCCGGGAGGTGCTGATGGACCAGAAACAGGCAACTATCATATCGCTTACAGACAACGCGGCCGATAAAGTCAAGGCGCTCATGGAGCAGGAGGGTGAAGAAGACCTCGCACTCCGCATTGGCGTCCGACCTGGCGGTTGCTCCGGTTTCCAGTATTCCATCTACTTCGACGACGAGGTCGAGGATGATGACGAGGTGGTCGAGGACAAGGGTGTAAAGGTCGTCATGGACGCAATGAGCGTCCCCTACATCATGGGCAGCGAGTTCGACTACGTGGATGGCCTACAGGGCGCGGGTTTCGCCGTAAACAACCCGAACGTCCAGGGCGGCTGCGGCTGCGGCAGTTCCTTTACCTGCTAACAAAGTTCTTCAGAATATAGAGAAGCCCGGGGCTTTATGGCTTCGGGCTTTTTCTTTGCCTCGTAGAGCCTGCAGGCGACCGGCTGTCAGGTCTATCTTGCAACGTAAACAGACCATCGGGCATCATGTGGAAATGAAGATTTACTTGGTGTTGAGAGAAGCCCTATGACGGATGCCACCGGAAATCGGGACGTGCGGCTCGACTGTGGTTGCTGTGTGCTGCGACCCTGGAGAAAGGGTGATGAACCTTCGATGGTTCGTCATGCCGACAACTA
>JBARZO010000072.1:0-4463 GCA_049650165.1 Rubrobacteraceae bacterium | reverse complement strand
GCTCCGTACAGGAGCCGTTGGTGCAGACTGTGGTGTCGCCGGACATTGCAAGTTCGGGGGACCTGGTGCTTCCCGAGTCTCAGGCCTCTCCGGAGCCAGCCAGTTCCGAATCTGAGAACCCTGAATCGGAAAATCCTGAGCCCGAGACTGCGGATGCCGAGACGGGGGCAAATCTCTCCGGCAACCCTGACGCCTTGAAGAAGCGGATCAGGGAGATAGCGACTTACTACGGTGGGGTATATGGCGTGACGGTCACAGACCCGGCGTCGGGCGAGACTGTTTCTTTCGGCTCTGACGAGACGTTCTTCGCGGCTAGTATCGGCAAGCTGCCGACCCTGTTGTCGCTCTACAAGGCTGCTGCCCAGGGTGAGGTGGATCTGGACGAGGAGATCACCATGCAGACCTCCGACGTACAAAGCTATGGAACCGGTGTCTTGCACACCAACCCGGTCGGTTACACGCTGACCCTGCGCAAGTGCGCGTTCCATCTCATAAACGACAGCGACAACACCGCGTGGGTGATGCTCACCCGATACCTCGGTGAGGAGCGTATTCAGGCGGACCTGACGGAGATCGGAGCCTACGATACGGGATACTGGATCCCGAACACCACCACCGCCGACGACGTACAACTGATGCTGGAGAAGATATCCGATCCGTCCTTTACTTCCCCGGAGCTCTCTGAAGAGATGCTCTACGCGATGACCGACACTTTCTCCGAAGATCGTATTCCCGGTGGCCTACCGCCGGACGTCCGGGTGGCGCACAAGATCGGTACTTACGGGACCAACTTCAGCGACGCCGGCCTGGTCTTCGAGAAGAATGGTGACTCTGAAGAGGCTTACTCTCTAGTGGTGTTCACGGACGGTATGGGAGAAACCACGGCCCGCGCGGCGATACAGGAGATCTCCGCCGCCGCCCACGAAACGTTCGGTCCCGACTCTAGCCGGTAGACAATCCAACATTGACAACCTGTATCGATCCCGGCTAAGCTCACCACACGTTTTTACCGGAAAGGTGATGGAACATGGAGCAAACCAAATTCTTGCTGGACGAGAAGAGCCTACCGGAGACCTGGTACAACCTGGTTCCTGACCTGCCGTTCGACCTCGAACCGCCGTTAAACCCCGCCACCCGCGAGCCGGTTGGTCCCGAAGCCTTCGCACCCATCTTTCCACAGGAGATCATCCGCCAGGAAGTTACGGATGAACCTAACGTCCCGATACCCGAGGAAGTGCGGGAGATCTACAGTCTCTGGCGTCCGACGCCCCTTTTCCGGGCCCGCCGGCTCGAAAAGCTCCTCGACACCCCGGCCCACATCTACTACAAGTACGAGGGCGTTTCGCCCGCCGGAAGCCACAAACCGAACACCGCCGTCCCCCAGGCCTACTACAACCGCGAAGAAGGCGTCAACCGGCTCACCACGGAGACCGGCGCCGGACAGTGGGGCTCCTCCCTCGCCTTCGCCTCCCGCCAGATGGATCTCGGTTGCACCGTGTACATGGTCAAGGTCAGCTACGGCCAGAAACCCTACCGACGCAATATGATGGAGACCTACGGCGCCCGGGTCCACGCCAGCCCGACGGACCTTACACAAGCGGGCCGCGACATTCTGGCCGAGCATCCGGATTCCCCGGGCTCTCTGGGCATCGCCATAAGCGAGGCCGTCGAGGACGCCGTGTCGAGCGAAGATGCCAAGTATTCTCTGGGCAGCGTTTTGAACCACGTACTCTTGCACCAGACCGTGATCGGGCAGGAGGCTCTGGAGCAGATGGAACTCGCCGGAGAATACCCGGACGTCGTGGTCGGGTGCGCGGGCGGCGGATCTAACTTCGGCGGCGTCGCGTTTCCATTCCTGCGCGAGAACCTGAAGGGCGGCAAAGACACGCGACTCATCGCCGTCGAGCCCGCCTCGTGCCCGACGTTTACGAAAGGGCGCTTTGTCTACGACTTCGGCGACACCGCCGGCATGACCCCGATGATGAAGATGTACACCCTCGGCCATTCGTTCGTGCCGCCGGGCATCCACGCGGGCGGCCTGCGGTATCACGGTGAGTCCCCGATCCTCTCCGCGCTCGTCCACGAGGGCCTGGTCGAGGCCCGCTCTTATCCACAGAACCCGACTTTCGAGGCCGGTCTGACCTTCGCCCGTACGGAGGGCATCGTCCCCGCGCCGGAGGTGAACCACGCGATCAAAGCCACCATAGACCTCGCCCTGGAAGCGAAAGAAGCCGGTGAAGAGAAGACCATTCTCTTCAACCTCTGCGGCCACGGCC
Source organism: Rubrobacteraceae bacterium (assembly GCA_049650165.1). Lineage (GTDB taxonomy): Bacteria > Actinomycetota > Rubrobacteria > Rubrobacterales > Rubrobacteraceae > SIRX01. The sequence continues at coordinate 2,187 of JBARZO010000072.1, read as the reverse complement.
ACTTCGACTTCGGAGCCTACGAACGCTACCTATCGGGAGACCTCGAAGACATCGAACACTCCGAAGAAGCTGTCGATGAGGCGATAGCCCGAATACCAGGCTAGATTCCTCCGGGTTGTGATACTCGCGTCGGCTCTTTCTCGGCCTCCAAGATACGGGCGTGCAGCTTGGTGAGACTCTCCAATATACGCATAGGAGTCGCGTTGTTGTCCAGGACTTCGAAGCTGCGCACCCGGTAGCCCCGGTTCCGGAGTTCCAGTTCGGTCGAGTTGGACGGCACGAGGACCATCGAGCACCGCTCGTAGAACTGCCGCATGGCGACATCCACGACTTCGCCAACGAACTCGTCGTCCGCCAGGGTTCTAGCCCGGGCGCCGAACTCCGTGTGGTAGGCGCCGACGACCGGGAGACTGAGGGAGATCCCCGCTACCAGAGCCGCCACCCCGAGCGGCCCCGGCGTCGCCACGTGCAACGTGTCGTAGCCTTCCTCGGTGATGTGCTCGAAAACGTCCAGGAGCGAGGGAACCGTGAGCTCCAGATCCGAGTCCAGCGGAGCCGGCACCCGCGACACGGCCCGCAATACGCTAACCCCGTTGTCTTTGCGCTCACCACAACTGACGAGCCGAAACCGCCCCGGAGAATCCGGTCGTTGTCCCACCAACAGGCCGCGATACGTGTTGGCTATACTGTCTTCACGACCTGAGTCGTCCACGAAAACTCCGACCTTCATGCCTTCGGCCCGTTCCGGAAACAACTCCCGGCGCAGGCCACGAGCTTTCCTCTCCTCCCTCCCGAAGTAACCCCAGGTCACCAGGTACGGCGCCAGATACAGATGACTGTCCACTAGATGCCCCAACGAGCCGACCAGGTTCATCGCGGGGAAACCCGGTCCCGCGCTCCGCAAAGCCCCCGACAAACTTTCCTCGTAACGACCGACCAGCGACGCCCGGATGGCCGGTTCTCCCAAGCGGGCGAGCAAGGGGACCATACTCAATACTTTGTCTCCCGAACTACCGGAGAACGAAACAAAGTTACGCAACAATGGCACGTTTCTCGTCAGGTCTTTCAGTAGGGGAGTTTCTTTGCTGTTGTCTTTGATCGCCGAGCCGGTCAACTTCAGGCCGGTGTGAACGAGTTTGTCGACGGAGCCGTTCTTTCCGGCGGGCCGGGTCTCACCGGCGGCCAGGGCTTCGAGGAAGTCTTTCGGGTTTTTGGCTATCGGGGTCACGGTGTAGGTCGTGCCTCCGTGAAGTCCGCCGTGGTCGTCGGAGCCCGCTGTGCCGGCGATGCGGTGGTGCGCGGGAGAAGAGAGGCCGTGGCGGGCAGCCAGGAGTCGCAGGTCCGGGGCATCGGTGTTTGTGGAGATCTCTCGTGCCAGCCGGTTCTGTCCGGCGGGCCGGGAACCGTTTATGAACTCCCAGAGGCCGAAGAGCACCAAGCGCTTCTCTACCTGCTTTCTATCCACTGGCTTCGGCATACCGTAGATCGGGTGCGCCAGCACGTGGACCAGCCCGGCCTCTCTCAAGTAGTCTACCAGTTCGTAGATGTTGCCCCGGCGGGCCTGTAGCTCCTGGTGGTCGTCGGCGTCGAGCCCGTAGACCAGTACGTCCGCGTGGGCGCCGTCTTCGGGGAACTTCGCGGAGACCTCTTCGCCGACGATGAAGTCCGGGTGGTGGGCTAGGGTAACGGCTCCCTCGATGGTCTCGTGGTCCGTTAGGGTGACGAAGTCCATCCCCGCCCGCTTCGCCATCCTGTAAGCTTCTTCGGGGGGAGTGTAAGATTCCCGGGATTCAGCCCCCGCGCCGAGGCCCCGGACCCACCAGTTGCTCGACGTGCCCGAAGCGTAAGAGTGGAGGTGGAGGTCCACCCGCACGCCGTTCTCTACTTCGATCTCCCGCATGATTCCTCCCCGAATCTGGATTTCATTAGCCGTCCGTTACCCGCCGGGCCGCTCCCGGCTGCCGAATGCGTCTACCGCCCGCACCATTCCAAGCACGTCCTTCGAACCGAAAGGTATCGGCACGAAAGCCCGAATCCCCTCCGTCTGGCCGTGCGGGTCTTCTAAAGGTTCGCCATCGAAGAACGTTTCCAAAGCTGCGGCCGCGTCGCGGACCTTCAGGACGTACAGGCCGCTGAGGTCCCTGGCTCCAACCAGCAAAAGAGCCGGGCCGGATTTCGGGGGAGAGC
>JBARZO010000071.1:0-8776 GCA_049650165.1 Rubrobacteraceae bacterium | reverse complement strand
CAGACGCCGGCTGCGTTCGCCGTAGACTGGCCGTGTCGGATCAAAATCAACTCTTGTCTTTTTGGCATGGCGATAAGCTTAGAGTATGCGGGCGCTTTCGACAAATTGTAGTGAATGCTAGAATCGCCGTGTCGTAGGAGGGACCAAGCTCAGGAGTTGTTGCCCGGATGTTCTGGAGGAGAGACGGACGCGCCACGCCCCAGGAGGAGCCGGAGAAGGGCCATGAAGCCCGTTACGGACCGATCCACATAGAACCTGATGCCGAACGTCCGGCCACGATACTCGAGGTAGCGGCCGAGCTGGAGCGGCGCGGCGCGGAGGTAGTAGAACTTTTCAAGGAAATATCGACGGATCGCGGTCGAGCCGTGTTCCCCATACACCTGAAATGGCAACAGCAAGACTTCTTCGTCGAGATAGAAACCCGACGCTGGGGAGACTCTTCCGTAAAGAAGGCGCTTGACGCCGCCGCCGTACTACGAGCCTCTGATTACGCCGAAGCTGGATTGGGCCTCCTGAGCGCCTATCCCGCACCGGAGAAGGTCAACTTCTTCTTCGGAAAAACCCCGGCGGCCATCTTTCAGATATACCTTCACGGTGGAAGCTCCGGGGAACCCGCAGAGCACGCCGAAAACTTTATCCAGACAGCCCGACGGCAGTGGGATACCCGACTGGACCACAGCCAGGACTCGCTCCCACTGGTCGAAGAACTCCTCACAGCTTTGCTAAGAGAGTCTTCCGACCCGGAACGGGCTGCTGAGGAGCCACCTATCCTGGACGCGCTTGTCGAGGACCTGGGGTGTTACCTTGGGGAGGTCATTCTCCGCAACAGCGACCTATCGGGTTCCTGGAGCGCCTCTGAAGGTTGGGGTGAAGATCTTGTCCTAGAAGTTGGTGAGTTCGTCTTGGACCCTATCGGCAAAGCCCGAGCCTTTCTAGACAACGGCCATGAAGACTCTATAGCCTACTACGCCCGCTACGCACTTCAGGAATTAGCCGCGGTCAGCCCCAGTTCCGAAGCTCAGGATCGGTCATAGCGCCGACGAAGCTCGCGAATTATGTAGGTCGAGTCTACGAGAACGTCGTCACCAATGGTCATAATAGGTATCGCCCGCTGCCCGGAAAGCTCCATAACTTCCGTCCGGCCATCATCATCGGCGTTGACCGTCTCATATTTGAGGTTCAACCTCTCCAACTCTTTCTTTACTCTTCGGCAATATGGGCAATAGTTGCCCGTGTAAAATTTTATGTCTTCCAAACTTGTCTGAGCAGCTTCCACAAAACTCCTTGCATATCTCTTTTTTAAGACTGTAGGCCGACTATTATACTGCACCATTCCCGCAGGAGGCCTACGGAAAGTAGAAGCCTCCAGGTATAAATATCTAGTATAGGTTTAGCGTGTATTTGTGATCCAGGTTCAAGCTGGGAGAAAACTCTACAGAAAGTTGGCGCAGGCAATAGAAGCGTGTTAAGTTTTCAGGGGAGATGTGCGGCCTCAGCGGGAGGCTAACGTACTCAAGTCGAGTGTGGTGTGCGTAAGAATACGCGGAGGAACGATCTAGTTTGAGCGTAAAAAATATCGGTAGGACCTCTGGAGACGATGATCTGAGAGGATTGTTGGACGGTGATTTTCGCCGCGGCAAGAAGCGCCGTGGTGGATGGAGGATCGCCGGTCCCATCATTATCATCTGCGCGGTGATCGCTGTGCTGGTGGCGGTCGACTACGGTTTGAACTCCGGAAGGATCTACTGGGGCGTCGAGGTCGGTACGGTGTCGCTTGGGGGTAAGACTCCCGCAGAGGCTCGCGAGGCCGTCGAGGAGCGGACGACGGGGGCACTCAAGCAGTTCGAGTTCTCCGGGCCGCAAGACTTTGAGTTTACCGCTGATGAGATGGGCGTTGACTTCGACGTCGCTTCCACGGTCGATGAGGCATATTCGGTGGGTCGCAGGGGGTCCATACTGGATCGGCTGAAAGAGCGGGCGCAGGGTGTCTACAGCGCGGTTCAGATAGAACCGGAAGTAGACTACCAACCCGAAGTCGCCAAGATCAAAGTGAACAACCTGGCAGAGAGACTTAACGAGGATCCTGTAGAGGCTGCGGTAGAAATATATGGCTCAGAGGTTCAGACCACGGATTCTTCGGAGGGATACCAGATGAACGTCCCGGCGACGATGAAGAACGTCAATGGGGCCGTCGACGACATGACGGGTAACGTAGAGATCGCCGGAAAACCGCTAGAACCCGAGATCATCACTTCCGAGGCCGAACAGGCCGCTGAGAAGGTGAAGAAAGTTACGTCCGGGCAGGTGAATCTCACAGCGGAAGGGCAGCAGTGGACGATCTCACCGGCAGACCTGGGTTCTACGTTGGACATCAACCAGGAAGATGGAAAACTTCAGGTTGAGATGAGTCGCGAACGCTTGAAAGAGCGACTCGGAAACGTGTATGGGGCACTCACGGTAAAGGCCAAGGAGGCTGATTACGAAGTGAGCGGTACCGAGATCTCCGTTGTTCCGAGCCAGACGGGCAAGAGTATCGAGAGCCAGAAGTTCATGGGTGCGATCGAGCAGGGTGTTTTCGAGGGCAAGCGTGAGTATCAGGTTCCGGTAGTGACAGCCGAACCCGGGCTGACGACCGCCGAGGCCAACGATCTCATGCCGACGGACTTGATGGGTAGCTATCGTACCAACTACGGCATAGTGGAAGATCCCGGCCAGCAGCGTAAAGAAAACCTTCAGATCGCCTCTAATGCGGTCAACGGCACCATGGTGGCCCCCGGTGAAATTTTCTCCATGAACGACCAAGTCATGGGACTTGATTACAACAGCACCAAAGTAATCATTGAGGGTCAGGAGACAAAAGCCGACGGGGGAGGGCTCTGTCAGGTCACCTCCACCCTCTACATGGCGGCCAACTTCGCGGGTCTCGACGTAGTTGAACGATATCCGCACAATGCCCAGCTTCCGTACATACGACCGGGACTGGACGCCACTGTATGGTTCGGAGATGGGTACGGTAACGGCGAACTCGACATGAAGTTCGAGAACACCACCGACGGATACTTACTGCTTCAGCAGTACGTCGCAAACGATGGTCATATCTACGCTGATATCTATGGCAAGCCCAACGGCAAAGAGGTATCTATGACCTCGAAGCCGCTCTACAAGGGCGCGGATGCATCCAAGTGGATCACTTACCAGACCGTCACCGAAAACGGGGAAACCCTCTACGACGGTGAGCTACACACGGACGTTTACTATCCTCTCACGGACGAGAAGGGTAAGACGATCAAACCGACCGAGGTGTACGTGCCGCCAGTGAGGCCTTAGTAGCAACCGACCTCGGCTACGATCTCCACTTCGACCGACGAGTTCATCGGCAATTCTGCAACGCCGACCGCCGATCGGGCGTGTTTGCCGACCTCACCGAAGACCTCGCCCAGGAAATCCGAGGCTCCATTTATTACTTCAGGCTGGCGGGTGAAACCGCTGGCGGAAGCTACGTAGCCGGTAACTTTCACGATCCTGACGACGTTGTCTAGACCGCCAGCCTCTGACCCCACCGCCGCGAGGGCGTTCAGGGCACAGATTCTAGCCGCGTTTTGCGCTTCTTCGACGCTTACCGAGTCATCGACTTTGCCGGGGTAGAGTAGGGAGCCGTCCTGAAAGGGCAGTTGGCCCGCGGTAAAGATCAGGGAGCCCGTGCTGACGGCGGGGAGGTAAGAGCCCGCCGGTCGAGGTACCTCCGGAAGTTCGTAACCGAGTTCCCGCAGCCGAGAGGTCGGGCCAGACTCCATCTAGCGCAGCGCGCCTTCGTACTCGGTTGGGTCGTAGAGTAGTGGGTAACCCTCGCCCAGCGATTCGCCGGAGGTGATCTCACCAACGACGAGCGTGTGGTCCCCGGCCCGTACGGTGTCGAGGACTTTGCAGTCTATGTAGGCTATGCAGTCCAAGAGATGTGGCGAGCCGCCGGGGGTCAAGCCGTAAGGGACCCCGCGGAGCTTATCGTGGTACTCGGTGCTGGTGTCGCTGAAGTGGGTCGCCACGTCTACCTGGTCGTCGCGCAGGATACTCAAGGCGAAGGTGGCGCTCTCCAGGATGAGATCGTGGGTGTAGCGGTTGTCCCGAATCGCGACTGCGATGCAGGGTGGTCTTTCTGAAGCTTGGGAGACCCATGCGGCGGTCATAGTGCTTGTCTCCTGGCCTCGCCGGGTAGCGAGTACATAGACCCCGTGGGTAACATTGCCCAGGGCGTCTGTTATGGAACTCTCGCTGCCCAAGTTGTAGTCCATAGTACTCCGTCCGTTTTGCTTAAAGGTATTCTACCAAGCGCCGGTATAAAATCCCGTCTATGTCCTCTGGTGAAGTCCAATGGTAGAGTTGAGCGTGCCGCTAGTAGGTCTGGGAATCTTCCAGGCGGTGCTGTACGTGTTCTTTATCCGGGCCGTGGATGTCTACGAGCGGGAGTCTCTGCTGTACGTAATCCCGGTCTTCGTGTGGGGCTTTACGGTTGCGGTGTTTATAGCCCTGATCTTCAATGAGCTCTTCAGGTTTACCGTCGGCACGGTCGCGACGGATCAGGCTGCGAGTTTCCTAACAGCGGTGGCGGGCGCACCAATAATAGAGGAATGCGCGAAAGGCCTGGCGCTGGCGCTGGTTTTTACCGTCTCCTACGTTATGGCCCACAAACGCGGGGCGGTGGAGTTCTCGGGTGTGATGGACGGCATCGTGTACGGTTCCGCGGTGGGATTCGGGTTCGCCATAGCGGAGGACTTACTCTACTACGTGAACACCGTGAATACTGGGCCGGAAACGTTCTTGGTAAGGCGGATATTCGGGGGGTTCGCACACGCCGCATTCACTTCGCTCACGGGTATCGGTTTTGGCCTGATCCCCTGGGTGAGGTACAAACCTCTCAAAGTTCTTCTACCGTTGCTGGGACTCTCGGGGGCCATATTGTTGCACGCGATGTTCAACTTCACTGCAACGCTGCTCGGTCCGCTCGTCTACCTGGGGCTGTTCGCCGTTACTTTGCTCTACGTGCTGCTCATTATCTCGTGGCTCGCCGCCGAGCGGCGCATAATCCGCAGGGAGTTATGGGAAGAAGTTCAAAACGGAACTATTAGCAATGAGGAGTATGAGATACTGCCAACCTATTTCCGCCGAAAGGGGTACTACCTGCGCCTGATCTCCTCCGGAAGGATCACCGCCTGGCGCCGCGCCAGGAAAGCGCACGTCATGGCCGTCGATCTGGCTTTCACGAAACGCCTCGCCCGCAGCGCGAGGACCACACCTCAAGACAGCCGCGCAACCGAGCTCCGCCGGCAGATCCTGGCCGCCAGAAATTCCCCAGCGTCGCCCGTATCCTGAAACCTGAACCTACAGCCTCCGGCGCAATCCTGGCCGGCGGGGCCAGCCGCCGCATGGGGCGCGACAAGCTCGGCCTGAAGGTCGGAGAACGGACGCTCGTTGCGCGCGTCTACGATGTCTTGCGAAGTAGCTGCGATGATATCGTGATGGTTGGCTCTACGCGCATACAGCGACTAAAGCTGGGTACTTCTATGAGCGTTCGGACCGTTCCCGACCTGCGTCCCGGACGCGCAGGACCCCTGGCCGGCATCGAAGCAGCCCTGGCCGCCGCCCGGCACGATCTAGTATTCGTCGCCGCGGGGGATATGCCGTTTATACCGAAAGAACTGGCGGGCTCTTTGTTGGAGCTTCTCGGGCAAGGCGATGCTAGAGTGGTCGTGCCTCGCCACGGCGGTCGTTTGCATCCTCTTTGCGCCGCTTACCACCGGGAAGTGCTGGCAGATCTGAGTTTTACCCTGAATCTTGGCGTCCGGGCTGTACACACATTTCTGGACAACATTGAGGGCGTTCGGTACGTTGAAGAAGAACTGGCGCTTTTCGGGGACCCGGAACAATTCCTGATGAACGTGAATTCGCCAGAAGATCTGGAGCGGGCGCGGCGTTTTTCCGAGACTGATAGCCCCCAAGGCCGTTAAAGGTGACCGGGTTGCTCGAAGATCTATGGCGGTTGTGGGGCGTCTATCGCGGACAACATTTGCTCTCGCAGTTGAAAAAAGAAGCGCTGCCCAAGACGGCGGTAATAATGGGCGCGCAGGTGTTACGAGGTGGCAGGCCTAGTCCCGCATTAGAAGCGCGGGTAGAACATGCGGCCCGGCTGTATCACCAGGGAGAGTTGGAGTTCTTGATCCCGAGTGGTGGCATGGGCGAGTATCCTCCACGGGAGGCGGTGCTGATGATGAACATTCTCCGCCGCGAAGGCGTGCCGAACGAATCCGTATTGTTGGAAGACAAAGCTGTTAGTACCTGGGATTCCGCGTTGAGGATGGCGGAAATCATTCGAGAACGCGGGATAGGGAGCGTGCGGGTGGTTACGGACCCGCTACACTGCGTAAGGTCGGTTTGGGCTTTCCGAGAGTTTGGACTCGAAGCGTGGGCTGAGCCGGCTTACGAGAGTCCGATGTGGCGTAAACTGGAGTCGCGGAGAGGACAACTGGTGCGGGAGGCTGTGGCTCTAATTTGGTACAGGGTAAGGTACAGAGCAGGATCGCGCTCCCGGCGGTAGCCGTCGGGGTACTGGCCGTTTCGGCGGCGGCGATCTTTATTCGACTGGCGGATGCACCGGCCATCGCGGTTTCGTTCTGGCGGTGCGCCCTCGGGGTGGCAGTGCTGTTGCCGCTGGCGGTTGCTCGTGGAGAGCAGGTGCCTCGCGGTCGGACACTTTGGATAGGTCTCGCATCGGGGGTGGCGTTAGGGGCTCATTTCGCGTTCTGGATCTCCTCCCTGGACTACACGAGCGTTTCGGCGAGCGTGGTGCTGGTTACCACCCAGCCGGTTTTCGTGGCTATCTTTGCCTACCTGTTATTCGGTGAAAGGACTTCGCCGATATCGTTCGTGGGCATCCTGGTAGCCATCTCGGGTACGGCGGTGATCGCACAGGATGGGTCGGTCGGGTCGGCGGCGCTTCTGGGGAATGCTCTCGCCTTGATCGGGGCGGTAATGGTTGCGGTGTATTTTCTAATCGGGCGCTCGCAGCGCTCGGGGGGCGTGGGCGTGCTGCCGTACGTGATCCTAGTCTACTCCTCGGCCTCGGTGACGCTCCTGATCGTGGCCCTGGTTTCTAGCACCCCCCTATGGGGATACTCCGGGGAGACTTGGTTCTGGTTGTGGTGCTTGACGCTGGGGCCGCAGATAATGGGCCATACCGTCTTCAACTGGGCGCTTAGGTACGTCGAGGCTTCTATTCTCGCGGGAACCATCCTCGCCGAGCCCGTGATCGCATCGTTTCTGGCCTGGATAGTGCTCTCCGAGAAGCCGGGCATCGCGACCGTTGTCGGGGGTGCGATCATCCTCTCCGGCCTATATCTGTTGCTGTGGGGACGTCGCACGCTGCCAGTGCCAGCGGGATAAAAGGTTCTCCAGGCAAGAACCTCTCACAAACCCCGTGTCAGGTATGTTGTATTCTGGCCACGTAGTAGAGCGTATCGAGTTTGGAGTCGAGTTGGGACCGCTAAGGACGGGATTTATCTACGGGACGATAGCGGTGGTGGTCGCGCTGTTGGCGGACTTCCGCTTTCTCTATCTGAACCCGGACAGCGTGGAGGGTTGGATCATCGCCCTCGTCGAACAATACCGGACGCAACTCGCCCTGGCAGCATACCTACTTCTGGCGATTCTGGCCGCCCTGCGAACCCGTCCAACTTACATACACCAGGACGTCCCGTACAAGTCTTTGATCCTACGAGACGCCACCCTGGCGGCTACCGTCGTAGCGATGATGGTCGGCGTTGCGCTCTTCTTCATAACTTTTCTCCAGGCGACCGTCTTCGCTGAGGCAATTCGCGAATACGCCCGGGTCTCCGCCGTAGAGATAGTTGCCTATGTCGAAGAACTAGCGAACCGTTTCGACTCCGACCCCCCGCAGGTGACGGTACAGGAGATGCGGGAGATCCTACTGCCCCCAACGCTGGCAGACCTGGGACGCTCGATCTTCAACCTCGTAATGCGAGGCCTCCTGTTGGGCTTCACCGGCGCCCTGGTCGGCGTCCTGCGCGGTCGATTCGGCACGCGAAACCAGATACCCGAAGATCTGAAAAATCAAGAACCCAAGAAATAGTCCCGACCTACAAAAGAAGCCGGGACCGAAACTGACTGGCTGAACTGCTGACTGGCTTTACGAAGCCAGGTCGTCACCCGGCTCCATCACATGGATTTTCAGATCCGGGGCTATGTTCGAGGCTTGATTCTGAAACTCCTCTGGTGTGCCGGTGAACAGCGGCAGAACATCGGGGCTGTAGTGAATGGGCACTGCGTGCCCGACACCTAGCAGCCGGGCGGCGTGCGCGGCCTCGTAGGGACCCATTACCAGCCGATCACCTATCGGCAAGAGGGCCAGGTCCGGGCTGTAGAGCTCCCCAATGAGCTGCATGTCGCCGAAAACTGCGGTGTCTCCTGCATGATAAACCTTGAAGCCGCTCTCGAACTCGATTATGTAGCCCATCGGCTCGCCGCCGTAGATGATGGTTCCGTCTTCCTCGGCAATGGATGACGAGTGGAAAGCGTGGGTCGCGGTGACCTTGATGCCCCCGATCTGGGCCGTGCCGCCCTTCTGGATTGGGGCGGCGTTCTCTACCCCTTTGCTCTGCAGGTAGGAGAAGATCTCGAAGTTGGACACCGTTCGCGCCCCGGTTTCCTGGGCGAAGTTTATGGCATCATCGAAGTGGTCGAAGTGGCCGTGTGTTATGAGTATGGT
>JBARZO010000070.1:0-3851 GCA_049650165.1 Rubrobacteraceae bacterium | reverse complement strand
GGCGTAGGACGGGGCTGCCATTGAGTTCAGCAAGATACGAGGGGTTGAAGAAAAGTCCTCCCAGGGAGTCACCGAAAGGAATAGACTCCATCAAGCCGTCGGCCACTTTGATCCAGGGGTTCTCCTCGTGCAGGATTCCCGAACTGTCTCCGGTGGCGTTGGAGATGACGTAGGAGCTCTTCCACATGGAACGCACGCCCTCCTGGCGGACGGCGCCCAAAAGCTTGCCGTTGGAATCAACCACCGAGTAGCTCGCGCCGAAGTCCAGAACCCGATCGGCCTTTATGCGAAAGAGTAGCTTGCGCTGGTTCTCGTCGGCATATACTCCTACGTCCTCCTTGAGCTTAAATTTCTTCTTTCTGACGTATGAAACGAGTTTGCCCGTCGCGTCCGTAACGCTCACCCGAGTCCCTATTGTCGCGATTTTGAACCTGAGTTCCAACGGATAGTTCAGCATGACACCCCCTATTTATGTGACGTTTGTGTATTCTAAAGTAGAAGAAGACCCCGGTCGGACGGACCAGGGTCTTCAAATTGGCGGGGTCTTTTAGCGGTTCTCGATCAGGTCCGCAATTACCGGATACCTGTAATCTTCACCCTGGCTTATCTTGTACGCTGCGTAGGCACTGTGTACGAAGGGAAACACCGAGATAAGCGCCATGCCTGGTATAAGGAGGAAACCGATCAGGATAAACGTAAGTAGACCGGTTATGGCCCATCCGGCGGCCAGTATCACGAGCCAGGCGCCCTGGTAGATCGTCGACTGAAGCGCCTGGAAGGCGACCTTCTGCGAGCGGTCCCGGTAGACGAGCCAGATGATCAGGGACGCCACCGGCCCGAGGAATCCGGTAACCAGGTTCAGAAAGATGCTCAGGTGCGAGAGCACCGACCACGTTTTCTCGTCCTGGGTACCCACCGCCGTAACCGGGCTTTCCGCCACACCGTAGTTTTGCTGCTCTGTCTGCATTATCTACTCCTTTTCTTCGCTCTTTGGTTTACACATAAAGCTTATTCTGCGGACCACTCGATGCCATCGGTCCGGGGGCGTAATTCGACTGGTCCTCCAGAACCAACCGTGTTTGGTCTACAATCGTCATGATGAGTAGTTTCTGGAGAAAAACTAAAGGCCACCGCATCTTCGCCGCCCTCTACGACCGGCTAAACGCCGCCGCCGAGAAGGGCTGGCAAGGCGAGCGTCGTTCTCGTCTGCTGTCTGGGATAACCGGAGAGGTGTTGGAGATCGGGGGCGGAACCGGGGCAAATCTTCCTCACTACCGCGCGGCAGAGCGAGTAGTCGTCACTGAACCGGATCCTTTTATGAGGGATAAACTGCGACCAAAGCTCTCGCAAGCCCGTGTTCCGGTCGAGATTCTAGAATCCGGCGCCCAAGAGTTGCCGTTCGCGGACGATAGCTTCGATGCGGTGGTCTCGACGTTGGTGCTGTGTTCGGTCCCCGACCAGCGGTCTGCACTGGCGGAGATCCGGCGTGTCTTGCGTCCCGAGGGCACATTCATCTTTATGGAGCACGTTCGTGGGTCGGGGAGAGCTGCGCGCTGGCAGGACCGGATCGAACCTCTCTGGACGAGACTTTTCGCCGGATGCCACCCAAACCGCGACACGGTGGCCGCTATTGAAGCGGCGGGGTTTCGTCTGGAAGACTTCGAGCGCTTTGACCCGCCGGTTCCGCTGTCGGGCTTTGTCCCACACGTACAGGGAACGGCGAAAGTTCCTGTGGGTTCTTGAATAGGCACGTTACCCGAAGGAGGTCAGCTTAGTTGGGCGATACGTCACCAAAGATCAACGAGCGTCGCATGTTCGCAGAATGGATGCTCATTTTCGTGAGCTTCCCGGTCGGCGGCATAATGGCGCTCGCCTTCGTGGGGCCGATGGATGATGTGTTCTCCGCCGCATTGGGCGGAGTCATGGCGGGAGTGGTGATCGGGGCCGCCCAGTTGGTGGTGCTCCGGCGGCACATCGGCATGACCGTGGGATGGCTAGTGTCTACCGCTATCGGGCTGGCGCTCGGCAACAGCATTGGTGTTCTACTGAACAATGCCGGCACGCTGACGACCGACCTCCTGATACTCGGCGTGGTGGCGGGGCTTGCGGTAGGAATAGTTCAGTTCGCCTTGCTGCAAGAGTACGTTCAACGGGCAATTCTATGGCCGCCGACCGTGGCGCTTGCCTGGCCGCTTGGCTGGCTCGTCACGTCGTTCACCGGTACGAACATTGAGCTCGGCTACACCGTATTCGAATCCTTCGGAGGCGTAGCATTTGCAGCCCTCACGGGCGTGGCTCTAATGTCCATAGCCCGCGCCACTAACGAAAGAGCCCAGCGCAAAGCCGATGCAGTGTCGGAGACGTAGAGTGAAACAAGGCCCGAAAAACCGTAACTCATTCAAAACTTTGATGACACAGGGGTCTTTGTAGTGAGCCGTGGAACCGGACTGCTCGCCGCCCTAACGCTGGCCCTCGTTGCTTTTGGGCTGGATCAAGCCTCCAAACGGCTCGTAGAAGGCTCTCTACGTATCGGTGAGAGCGTCTCGGTGCTCGACGGTGTTTTGAGCTTCACTTACATAAAGAACCCCGGTGGGGCTTTCGGCATCCTGGACGGCAGCCAACTCGTGCTGATCGTGGGTAGCTTCGTGGCCGTTGCGGCGGTGCTCTGGATGCTGCTCGCCAGTCCTCCATCCCAGCTAACGATTCTAGGATGCGGACTTATTCTAGGCGGGGCGGCGGGCAACCTCTTCGACCGGCTCAGCACCGGAGAGGTTACCGATTATATGGACCTGCAGTTTTGGCCCCTGGAGCAATGGCCCATCTTCAACGTCGCCGATACCGCAATAGTTATAGGGGTTTTCGTGTTACTGGTTAGCAGTCTCCAACCGGAGAAACCCGCCAATAGTTCTTCAGAGTCGAAGCGCTGACCTCTTCTGCGACTCCTACTTTTTAAGGGGGCCAGCATACAGCTTCTGAGCTCTTAGCCCTCGATTAGCTTCTTGTAGACCGAGCGGTACTTGCGGAGGGCCTGGCGCAGGTTCTCGGTGTTGTCGTCGTTGGAGTCATTGTTGCCGTCGGAGTCTCCGTTATCGTCGGAATCCGCACCGGCGTCGCGGCCTCCGCTCGTCCGGCCCACCACGCTGGCGCGCATCTTCCGGGCTTCCCGGTAATCGTCCGCGATGTCCGGATAGGCGACGGCGAGCCGCTTCTCGGTCTCCTGATCGTCCTGGGAAGCGCCTTTTACGAAGTTTCGCTCCTCCAGAATGTCCGAGACGGTGCGGTCGGCCATCTCGATGGAACGGTCGGGGTTGTCCACAAAGACTTGCTCGACTTCTTCCCACTTTTCCTCGTAGCGTCCGCGGCTCTCGTCCGAAAGCGGCTCCGTATCGCGCTCGACCTCTTGCCGGCGTTCCTTGAGTTCGTCCGCCGCCTCGTCTTCAGAACCCCGCTCATCGGCGGTGCGGTCGTATTCCGAGCCAAACTCGTCTCTGGCCTCCTGGCGACGGTTCTCGCGGTCCTGCTCGCCGTTCTCATCATCGTTTCCACTGCTACCACCGGCGAACTTTGCGATGGCCGCAATGATCGCTATTATGACGACGACCGCCACTATGATTATGATCAGCAACGTAGTGCTCATGAAACCTCCCTTTCCAGTTTACCTGACGCCTCTTTACCCGCGTTGGCGCATCTGTAACACAGCAGGGATGCTTAGGATGTATCAGCCGCGCAAAACCTCCCGCACTTCCCCGCTCTCCACATCGTAGACGGCCCCGACCAGGACGATATCATCCGGGATGAGTTCCGAATTCTTCAGTGTTTCCACATCGTCCCGGACGCTCTGCTCCAGGTTT
>JBARZO010000069.1:0-4532 GCA_049650165.1 Rubrobacteraceae bacterium | reverse complement strand
GACGGAGGCCGGCAGGATGCGCCGGCTGCTCGCCCCGGATGCCGAAGAGGCTACCGCCCGCCCGGACGACTACGAAGACGTCCCCGAGGAAGAACGGCTCCCGGTCGAGACACCGGAGTCTCTCGTTCCCGAAAGGCCCGAGGGACAAGAGGCGCCCCTCGTTGCCGTTACAGGACCTTCGGCTGGCCTTGTGGCATTCAACCTCGCAGGCTACCTCGCTGAGAACACCCAGTCCGATGGCAAGGCCGAAGGCAGGAAGGTCCTCTTCGTGGACGCCGACGGGTACGTCAGCTCCCGGCTCCTCGCCCAGGCAGCCCAAGGGGCAGGAATACCGCCAGCAGATCCCTCGTGCGTCGAGGATGGCCGCTTTGCGCGCCAGCGCACCCTTACCGAGCACTCGACGGGTTTGGAAGTTCTGCTGGCTCCAGAGGACGAGGACCTCGAAGCATACTCGATAGTGCGCGCCGCACTCGGTTCCGACTACGACTTCGTGGTCGTCGCGTGCGGGCGCTCAACGTACGCCACACAGTGGCTGGCCGAATCCGACCGGGCCGTGGTTGCGGGCTCCGGCTACCTTCATGAAAACGTGGTGAGGGCTGAGAATAGCCGCGGCCGGGATGGGACGCTCGTCGTGGCAATGGGCAGTGGTGAGGTCCCGGACTCACTCGTGGGGCGCACGGTCCTTCGGATGCCCCAGGAGAACGCCGAAGCCTTCAAGGAGGCCGAGCGACGCGAGATTTTCGCCGCGGTCATAGACGAAGCCGTGGCCGCCGCAACCGGCGAGCTCGCCCGAGAGCTGCTGCTCGTTGGAGACCCTTCGGGCGGGCCCGATGAGGAGATAACCCCTATCCCAAACGTCGGGGAGGATACGGAGCCTATTACCGGGGGCGGCCTCGCATGAACACGTCCGAGCAGAAAACCCACACCAGAACTCGAAGCAACAAAGGAGGTTAGAGGCCTTGGCGAATCAGAACCGAGAGAGTCAGTGGAGTAGTCCCGAGCGTCAGGAAGATCTCAAATACCAGGAGAAGATGAAGCAGATCTTTTCTCCGCGCTCCGGAGGCTCCAACGGCGGATCTCGCCGCAACGGCGCGGGCGGCCGAATGCGCGGTCCCTTGAAGGAGGACACCGCTGTTATAGATCCTGTCGAGCCCGGCGGTCCCCAGGACACTCCGGCGGGCGGCTACGCCCGTCCCGACCGCGGCTTCCGGGGAGAGGCCGTGCAGGATACCGGCAAACCCGATTTACGGCGGATACTACTCTTCGCCCTCGGAGCCCTGGCAGTCATCGTCTTCTTCCTGATCGTCGCGTGGCTACTCTTCGGCCGCGGCGGGGGAGAAGCAGGGCAGGAGCCGCAAAAGACCCCGGCCAGCGAAGCTACCCCATCCGCCTCCGAACCAATCGACACAAACCTGACGTTCGAAGTCCAGGACGAACTTCCGGGCGAAGCCTACGCCATCCGCATGGGCGAGTACGAGTGGGAAGGCACTAAGGGGATGAACGGCGACGTCAAAGAGGCAGTTTTGGAGGGTCGGACCGCCGCTCACTTCACCACCGCCGTTCAGCTTTCAGACGGCGAGATCACGACCGGAGTCTTTGGCCGGGCCGAGCCAGACAGGCCCCTGTGGCACGCCACCTATCAGCGCACAACCACCGATGGACAGCGGGCGACCACGGGGACCTACCAGGCTATAGAGAAAAGGCGGGTGGTCCTTGAGGGCGCCTACACCGACCGGATCGTCGAGGATCGGCCCGGAGACGAGCCCGACGTCATCGTGCGCGAGTACGTCGAGGGCGACCCTAGAAAGGGCGAGGAAGAGATGAAGCGCTTCAGCGCCAAGTTCGAAGCTGAGGAAGGCGCCGAGATTCCTTGGCTGCCGGGCAACCCTATAGCTGAGGGCGGCGCAGAAGACGATGCAGAGGGCGACGCCGGCGGCGGTGCAGAGGATGGAGGACAAGAGTGAGAAGCAAACACCCCGGGCGCCGCCCGGCTGAGGAGAGGAGCACGGCCTTGACCAACAATGAATCCCAGAACGTAAACCAGCCGGCGGCGGGACGCTGGACAGCGACCCCGGACCCTCATGCCGTACCCATACCAGAGAGCGAGCCGGACCGTATGACGAGTGTCGTTTCGGCGGAAATACCGAAAGCGGCGGTCGTCGCGTGGGCTGCCGGGCCGAAGGTTGCGCCGAGTGGGAAGAAAGGAAAGAAGATACGCCGTAGAACTCGCAAGATCGCCGCCGCGCTCGCCGTTATATTCGTGATGAGCAGCGTTGGTACCACGGCGGCCGTCGCCCAAAACAGCTTTTACAAAGCTAGTCCTCACGTTGGAAACGAGCAGCTCATGAACGCCGGCTCCAAGAACTTCGATGAGCGGCTTGCAATCGGGGAGCCAGAGAGCACACCGAACGCCCCGGTGTCCGCAACGAACCTCGAAGACGCAATACTGACCGGCGGGCTCTCCCCAGGCAAAATGAAGATGCCCGACATGATGCTCGCCGGCATCTCGGGCGATGAGATGGCGCTCGCCGCAGCCGCCGATGACAGCAACCCCGCGTCCGATGGGATAGTGGACGGAGATCCGGGGACGGAGGGCCAGGGGGACCAGCTCGCCAAAGGCGCAGACAAGGGCGCGCCGTCGGATGCGGGCGGCGGCTCCACGGTCGGGGACTTGGCAGGCAACGCTGCCGACGAGAACCCGGACGGCTACGCGAGCCCGGCGCTGGGCGGCGACCCGGAACCCATAGTGGACGAGTACGCGCAGGCTCAAGGAGGCCTTGGCGGCGAACCAGGCCCAGGCCTAGACGCAGAGCCGCAGTCTCCCGGAAATGCCGAGCTGGCGACCGCAGACCCCCTGGACTCCGAGCTCGAAGGCACGGATGCAGGGACCGAAACGCCTACACAGCCCACGGTCTCAGGTGAGGACTCACAGCCTGAGGACGACGGCGATCCTTCTGAGACGCCACCGTCTGACGAACTCGCTGTAGTTTCCCCGCCACAACCTGACGAGGATGGTTCAGAAGACTCCGGGAAGGCTCCATCCGCCGGAGCCTTCCCAACAGAAACGACGCCCGAGGAGCCTTCTACGGCTGAACCGTCGGAGGTCGAAGGTCCTGGCTCCGAAGATCAGGAGACGGCTGGTGAGCCGGACGATGAAGAGGATCAGGCCTTTGCTGATCCCCTGCCCACGGACGAGGACGGCGAGAATCCACCCTCAGAGGCAGAGCCCTCCGACCCACCGTCGACAGGTGATCCTTCCTCTGGCGGAGGCTCGGAGGAAGATGATGGATCAGAAGAAGACAAAGGATCTCCCGAGCTGGCCGCCACGCCGCTCCCTGGGGACGGCAATGACGATGACGGCCCTGCACCAACGGACAACGGTCCCATAGAAGATGATGGTTCGTCTGAGGATAGGCCAGAGACTCCAGGCAATGGGCCCCCATCCGAACAAACACCTCCGGACGGAAGCACCGATGATGAGCGCTACGAAGAGGAGACGAACCCCGACGAGGAGCTCGACGATTCGACGGCCAGCATAGACCAGTCCGCCTCTGTGCAAGTGTTTACCGAGGACGGATCTTCTGCCGAGGTCGAGGCTGTTCAGATCGCGGCGGTCGATGGGGAGCAAGAGGAAGACCGGACCGCCGTATCCCATTCGCCCGGCACGAGCGAGCACAAAGGCAACAAGCCAGAGAAACACGACGAACTCGCCGGCGATAAAGGTGCTGAAGACGAAGAACTCGCGGCGGCGGAGCCGGACGATAACGGTGGCGCTTCAGGGGCCGCAGATCCGGCCGTTCCAGAAGAGGGACAGGACGGAGGCCGTTCTTCAGAAGTCCAGAAAGGCCCGAAAGACACTACGCGAGAAACGGGCGGGGAACCCGAAACCGCAGATAAAAATGGGCAGAACCCCCGGACACCAACACCCGCCGGAAAAGAGCCCGGGGCAACGGACACAACAGCCGAGGAGCCGGGCCAGGAGCCCCAGGCTATCGGCGATGGAAACCAGAAAGGCGAACCCTCACAAAACGCGTCGCCACAGCCAAATGATCCACAGTCCGGTAATCAGCAGCAAGAGCCATCCAACGCAGGAACCAAACGGTCGGGGAATTCGTCACCACAGGTAGCCCCGGCCCAGGCGGCCCCGACACAGTCGAAGCCTAGCGACCGCCAACCCGGCAAACAGCAGTCCGGGCCGGTCCAGCAACAAAAGGGTTCGGGGTCGCGTGAACTAGCGAACCCCAACAGCCAGCAGCCTGGCGGTCAAAACTCTACGGATCGTTCGCAGCGTGCTCCCGCCGCCAAGCCTGCTCCCGCTGCACAGCAGAAGCCTAGAGCTGGTGGCTCCTCCCCGAACGGCCGCAAATCCGCCCAGCCGTCCCGCCAGGGCGGGGGTCAGCCCAATCCTCAAACGAGGCGCCCGAGCTCCTCTACCGGTTCGCCCGCTAGCGGAGGACGGCAGGGCATCCAGCGCCGGGCCGGGAACGGCCAAGGTAACTCTGCTGCTACCCAATCCGGGGGCCGTGGTACCC
>JBARZO010000068.1:0-3888 GCA_049650165.1 Rubrobacteraceae bacterium | reverse complement strand
ATCTGGTACTCGACCGTTCGTACAGAGAGATAGCCCGGGTAAGGGCGGACGGTTTCAAGGGGGATCATCACGAGTTCCTCATAACTTCCCGGGATACGGCCCTTATCTTGATTTTTGATGAGGTTGGTGCAGACCTCTCTCGGGCCGGCGGCAGGACAGACGGTGCGGCTATAGAAGGCGTTATCCAAGAGATAGACATAGCAACCGGCGAGGTTCTCTTCGAGTGGCACAGCCTGGATTACGTCGCCCCGGAAGAATCCTACACGGAACTTTCTCCGGATCAACCGGGCGCCTACGACTACTTCCACGTCAACTCCATCGACGTAGACGACGATGACAACCTCCTCGTCTCCGCCAAAGCAGTCAATACTATATACAAGATCGACCGCCGGACCGGCGAAGTGATCTGGCGCCTGGGCGGCAAGAAGAGCGACTTCGAAATGGGACCAGACACCCGCTTCGTCCGCCAACACGACGCCCGGAGGCAGGCCGACGGGACTATTACGCTATTCGATAACGGAGAGCCGGAGACCTACAAAGAATCCTTCGGTATGGTGTTGGAGCTAGATATGGACGACATGACCGCCGAGTTGGCGCGTCGATATACCCACCCGGATGGTATATACGCCGACAATCAGGCCAACATGCAAGTGTTGCCGGACGGTAATGTGTTTATCGGCTGGGGTAGCGAACCCTTCTTCTCCGAGTTTAGTGGAGACGGCCAGTTGCTCTATAGCGCCAACCTGCCTCCCGAGGCCGAATCCTACAGAGCCTTCCGCTACCCGTGGAGCGGACAACCTTTGGATAAACCAGCCGTTGCAGCCGAGTCCGGGTCGAACGACGAAACGAGTGTATACGTGAGCTGGAACGGCGCCACGGAGGTCGCCAACTGGCAGGTACTGGCCGGACCGGGACCAGACCAGCTAACCCCTACGGGCTCCGCCGTCCCACGAGACGGGTTCGAGACCTCTATCCCGGTAAACACTTCCGAGTCGCACGTCTCAGTCCAGGGCAGAGATTCTTCTGACAAAGTGCTTGGCACTTCGGAGACGATAGAACTGTAGAATCTCGCGTCGACAGCCAGCCTCTACAAATCCTCCGTGGCTACATGGCGGTCGACGACTGTAGTTTCTCATCCATCCAACCTCGACGGCCACCTTTATTCTTCTAGTCAGAGACGGCTGTCAACTAGGAGGATGTAGCAGGATGACTACGAGTCGAATACAAGACGAGCGTGTGAAGCATTTGAATGAAAAAGAAGTGCGGGATGGCGACTACGTCCTCTACTGGATGCAGTCTTCGCAACGGACGGAGCACAACCACGCGCTTGAGTACGCGGTCCAGAAGGCGAACGAGTTAGACCAGCGGCTGCTGGTCGTGTTCGGCCTGATGGATGGTTATCCGGAAGCAAACCTGCGCCACTACACGTTTATGTTGGAAGGTTTGCAAGAGGTCGAGGCTTCTTTAAAGGAGCGTGGAATCAAGTTTGCGTTGCGGCGCGGCTCGCCGGATGAGGTCTCGCTGGAAGCGGGGGAGAATGCTTCCTTGATCGTCACCGATAGAGGTTACATGCGGCCCCAACGCGAGTGGCGCGCGAGCGTGGCGGAGAAAGCCGAGTGTCTCGTGACCCAGGTAGAGTCCGACGTGGTCGTGCCGATCGAACTGGCTTCCGGTAAACGCGAAACTGCGGCCCGTACCCTGCGGCCGAAGATCCACGAGTACCTCGACGAGTTTCTCGTAGGGCTGGACACTACCGCAGTGGAAAAACAGTCCACGAACATAAGCCTGGACAGCCTGGATCTTTCGAACGTCGAGTCCGTTTTGGGAGAGCTGAACATAGACCGGAGCGTCGAGCCCGTGAGCCATCTGTACCGGGGAGGGACTTCCCAGGCCAAGAAGATCCTCACCGACTTTATGAAGAACAGGTTCGCCTCTTACGACGACAACCGCAACCAGCCGCAGACGGACGACGTTTCGCACATGAGCAAGTACTTGCATTTCGGCCAGGTGTCGCCCATCTACATCGCGGTGGAGATTCAGAAAGCCAGCACGTCCCAAGAGAATATAGACTCGTACCTTGAAGAGCTCATCGTCCGGCGGGAACTCCCGATCAACTTCGTCTACTACACGGAGGACTACGATTCTTTCTCGTGCCTGCCGAACTGGGCCAAGGAGACCCTCGAAGATCACAAGGAGGACGAGCGGGAGTACGTCTACACCCGCCAGCAGCTAGAAGACGCCGATACTCACGACGAGTACTGGAACGCGGCGATGCGCGAGATGCGCTACACGGGTTACATGCACAACTACATGCGGATGTACTGGGGAAAGAAGATTCTGGAGTGGACCAACACCCCGGAATACGCCTACGAAACTACGCTATATCTCAACAACAAGTATTTCCTCGACGGGCGAGACCCTAACTCCTTCGCAAACGTTGCCTGGATCTTCGGCGTCCACGATCGGGGCTGGACCGAGCGTAGTATTCTCGGAAAGGTTCGCTATATGTCCGCCGGCGGCCTGGAGCGCAAGGCGAAACCGCAAGAGTACGTCGCGAAGGTAGATCACGTGATCGGAGAGAATGGCTGATACCGAAGGTTAGAGTTCTCAAAGGCGGTGAACCTTTGTCCGCACTTTGTCCGCAAAATCTTCCGAGGCGTAATGGCTTCGACGGGCGTCCCAGGACAGCTGAAACTAAACTGTAGCTGGCATTGAGATCATCATATAAGTTATCCTCTGGTCGAGAGGCTAATGAGTTTACAGACTATACTTTATTCCCTACCAATGCTCGCCGCGTCGGGCCTGGCAATCGTGCTCGCCTTTTATACCTGGAGTCGGCGCAGCACCGAGGGAGCGGTAGCCTTGACGGCCTTTATTCTGGCGATTGGCGTGTGGTCCCTAGGTGCGGGTCTGGGACTTCTCGCACCAGACATGTCTGGCAAGCTCTTAGCGGTCAGAATCGAGTACCTCGGCATCGTCTCCGTTCCACCTACCTGGTTGGTTTTCGTCTCACAGTACACGGGCTTGCAACGCAACGTGACGCGCTTCAGGGGTGCATTGTTGTTCGTCGTGCCAGTCTTAACCTGGCTGATTTTTGCGACGAACGACCTACACGGGCTAATGTGGCGAAGTGTGGAGTTGAATCCTTTGGCTCCTGTACCGTCGTTGGTGGTGGAGTATGGCCCGTGGTTTTGGTTCCATTCAGCCTATTCTTACCTGCTTATACTGATCGGTGCGGGGTTTTTGGTCTCCATGTTCTTCAGAGCCGCAAGATTTTACCGGTTACAAAGCACCATCTTTCTGATAGCTCTGCTCATCCCGATGCTGGCGAATGCTTCTTACATCCTGCGTATCGGTCCTATTTTGGCTGTGGACCCAACACCCTTTGGCTTCGCGATAAGCGGGGTGCTCGTGGTATGGGGGCTCTTTCGTTTTCGGATGTTGGACATTCTGCCAATAGCTCGTAACGCCGTGATAGAGAACATGAAGGATGGTGTCATCGTAATAGACCTGCAGAACAGAGTCGTTGACCTCAACCCCGCCGCCCAGGAAATCCTGGGTTACTCTTCAACCAAGATAGTAGGGCAGGACGCGGGCCGTATCGCCGCCGGCGAGCATGTGCTGCTCACAGATCAACCTACGAAGATAGAGCAGCGGAGAGAGATCGAAGCGGAAGTCGCCGGTTACCACCGCGACTACGAGCTGACGGCGTCTGAGTTGCGGGACATAGAGGGCAAAAGCAGGGGACGCCTGATCCTGCTGCAAGACGTTACGGAGCGCAAGCAGAGCGAAGAGAAGCTCCGGCAGCGGGCGGCGGAACTCGCCATCTCCAACGCCGAGTTGGAGAACTTCGCCTCGTTTATCTCGCATGATCTTCGCGCCCCGCTA
>JBARZO010000067.1:0-6882 GCA_049650165.1 Rubrobacteraceae bacterium | reverse complement strand
GTTTCAGGGTGCGGCGGTAGAAGAGATAAGGAAGTATCTAGCTGTACCGACAGCACATCTGAAAGTAAGCGACGGTTCGCTCTTCGGCCCGTCGAAGAGCGAAGCTCCCGGTAGTAAAAGCGGGAAGAAAGGAACAGTAACGATGAGAAAGTTAGCAATAGTGGCAGCGGTGCTGGCGATCATGGCGATAGCCGCGGCGCCGACGCTGGCCCAGTCAGCGTCGGAAGAGGCCGAGATAACCGGTATGATCGAAGCGGTGGCGAATCCCACGGTGGAAGGCCCTACTCACATCATCACCGAAGACGCAACGGGCGACCAGTACGGACTCTTTAGCGACGACCAGGGCGTAGACCTTTCGCAATACGAGGGACTATTCGTGACGATCTCCGGTATCTTCCAGACCCTGGGCAACCCGCTCTCCAGCTTCGAAGATCCCACCGACGTGCCGATATACGTTACGTCGGTAGAAGTAATAGGGGACCCGAACTCGCCGCCCGGAACTACGACGCCGGATACGGGACCGGTTACCTTCAGCTTCGAGCTCGCGGTAGAAGGCACGCCACCCGCCAACGCCTCGTTCTTCGGCGTCTTCGGCTACGAGGCGGGCATGGTGCAGCTCAACGACCCCGACGGCGACGGACTCTACACTGGCAGCGTGGAGACGAGGGGCAGCCTGGAGCCTCAGCCGGTACGTATAATCCAGGGTACGGGCACGCAGCGCTCGGCGGTCACGGGCGTGCAGCCCGGCGAGCCGATCTCCACGATAAAAGACTTCGGAGTCGTCCCGATAGAAGAGGGTGTAAACACCTTCTCGGCCAGCGTCTCGTTCGCCGAAACCCCGCCCAACAACGACCAGTACACGACCCCAGAGCCCACTACTCCCGAACCTACCACCGTACCCCGCGAGCCCGGCACGCCACCCGGCGGAACGAAAGTGCTCCCGGACACCGGCGGCCTGCCGCTTCTGGCACTCGGCGTTGGAGCCTTGCTGCTGGCCGGAGTTCTCCTGGTCCGTAGAGCAGATGACGAGGAGGTACCACGATGAAGATCCTTCAGCACGTACATCCGGCAGCCAAGACGATCCTGGTGGCTATCGCGCTAGCGCTGGTCGCGACGGCCGTGGTTCTGGTCCGCGCAGAGCCCGCCGAGGCAGCTTTCCCTGGCGAGAACGGCAGGATTGCGTTCGATAGCAAGCGGGACGGAGACTATGAGATCTACAGCATGAACCCCGATGGAACCGGAGTAAAGAAGCTCACCAATAACTCCGCCGGCGATTATGATCCTGCTTTCTCCGCGGATGGTAGGAAGATAGCTTTCATGAGCAGACGCGAGAGCAAACACGAGATCTACGTTATGAATGCCGACGGCACGAACCAAGCCAGGCTAACTTACACCACGGCGGAAGACGGTCTCCCTGCTTTCTCTCCAGATGGGGACAGGATAGCCTTTACGAGCAGCCGCGACGGCAGAATCGACAATCGTGAAATCTATGTGATGAACGCCGATGGTACGAACCACACCAGGCTAACCAACCATCCGGCAGACGATTCTCTACCCACTTTTTCCCCAGACGGGAGCAAGATAGCTTTTACGAGTTACCGCGACGGCAACTATGAGATCTACACCATGAACACCGACGGTACCAACCAAACTAGGCTAACCTACACTGCGGCGGCATGGGATTCTGCCCCCTCCTTCTCCCCAGATGGAGGGAAGATAGCCTACTCGAGCATAAGCACCGATACCAATCAGATCTATGTGATGAACACCAACGGCACTAACCAGACCAGGCTAACCTACACCGCGATGGATGATTCGGATCCCACTTTCTCCCCGGACGGGAACAAGATAGCTTTTATGCGCTTACGCGGCGGTAGCGACACTTACGAGATCTACACAATGGACGCTGATGGATCAGGGCAGACCAACCGCTCCAACAACGCGGCACCGGACTTCGGCCCCACCTGGCAACCGGTAACAGATCCCCGCGGCTGCACCTTCATAGGCACTCCTGCGGCAGACACCATCCACGCCAGCTCCGGCAACGACGTCATCTGCGGCTACGGCGGCAACGACAAAGTCTACGGCCTCGGCGGTAACGACAAGCTGTTCGGCGATCCTGGCAGTGACACCCTCTACGGAGGCAGAGGAGCAGACCGTCTGGTCGACAGAAACGGTCGGGACAAACTCTACGGCGGCACTCAGAGAGACTTCCTAAACGTTCGGGATGGCTCCAGGAGAGACCTGGCAAACGGCGGCAGCGGTCGAGACACCTGCCGGACAGACAGGAGGGATACCAAGAGAAACTGCCCATAACCCGGAAACCTGTAGGTAGAGAAACGTTCTAGAAAGGAGAAACAAACTATGAGCCGAGCAATCTTGATGCTATTGGCGGTGATGGCGGCACTTCTCGTTGTCGCATCGGGCATCGCCGTGGCGAGAACGATCAACGGAGACAACAGGGCCAACACCCTAAGAGGCACTGATAAGAAAGATACTATCAAGGGCCGGGGCGGCAACGATAAGATCTACGGTAAAAAGGGGAACGACAGGCTAGTCGGTGGCCGTGGAAAAGACGCAGTGTACGGGAGTTACGGTAACGATATTCTCCTGGGCGGCCCCAACCCAGACATCATTAAAGGCGGTAGCGACTATGACGTCCTCATAGGTGGACCGGGCCCAGACAAGCTATATGGACAAGATGACGGTGACGAAATTAATGGCGGGAAAGGTAACGACGAGATGTACGCCGGGGCCGGTCACCCTCTATACTGGAACGATCTCTCCGATAACGAGGGTGACGACACCTACCATGCGGGCCCAGATCAAGACGCAATGACCGATTACAGCACCACCAGCGACGGCACCTACATCGTGGGGCGTGACTTCGGTCGTGTCGACGTGACAGATGCCGGTGGAAGCGACGTACTAGACCTTACACTCTACAGTCGTAGCGAGGTTACATCGCGCGAGACTAGCGGTTCTACACACACGATAGTGCTCAACGACGGCAGCAGAGTAACTATCAGATACTACACTAGCTTTGGTTATGTAATTGTCAGGTTCGGCTAAAGAATTTTCAAGTTTGGACAGCAGCACATGGGAAAGGCCAGGACTAATGCACTGGCCTTTCCTTTTGCGCGCGAACAGTTAGAAAATGTCTGAAGCATGTAGTCTAGAATGAGACGGTGCTCACAATCCAACTCGGCGAACTATCTACCCGCCGGTCTCTAGTTCATACTCCTTTTCATTCCAGGCGTTGGTGCCACCCTGCATGTTGGCGACGTTGGTGTAACCCATCTCTTGAAGGGTCCTGGTCGCCAGCGTTCCCCGCCCCCCGACCGCGCAGTGAACCACTATGCGGGCATCTTTCTCCGGCAGTTCGTCGGCGGCCAGATACTCCAGTACACCGCGCGGGATGAGTTTGGCGCCGGGGATGTGTCCCTCTTGCCACTCGCCCGGCTCCCGCACGTCGAGAACGACAAATTCCTCGCCGGACTGCAACTTGTCGTTCACTTCCTCGATGCTCACTTGTTCCGTATCTTCCCGGGCTTCGGCGACCATTTCTTCGTAATTCTTCTCCATTTTGGGTCCCCCTATCTCATCTTCCGACCACCAAGCTATGTTAGCACCGCCCAGAGGTTTCTAGCCGCGAAGGTAAGATATTGGGGACTACGTCACATCTGTTTTCCTGGCGGTTGCGGTAGAACTATGCGTCTAAAGAGCGAGAGGAGACGAAATGAGAAACTACGATCTGGTAGTGATCGGTGGCGGTACGGCGGGACTCGTCGCGGCGGCGGGCGGAGCCTCGCTCGGCGCGAAAGTGGCTATTATCGAGAAGAACAAACTCGGCGGCGACTGCCTGAACTACGGCTGCGTCCCGACCAAAGCCCTCGTAAAGAGTGCCAAAGTCGCGAGCCTCATGCGTCGCGCCCCGGAGTTCGGCATCGGAGAAGTGCCGGTCGAGGTGGACTTTCCCTCAGTAATGCGTCGGATGCGGGCTGTGATCTCTAAGGCCGGCGAAGCCGACGACCCGGACAGGTTTCGAAGCCTCGGCGTCGAGGTCTTTCTAGGCGATGAAGCCCGGTTTGAGGAGCCGCAAGAAGTCTCCGTAAACGGGAGCCGTCTGCGGTCGCGCAGCGTGATCCTGGCGACCGGTACGCACTCAAAGCCGCCTCCTGTAGACGGCCTGGAACACGTCGGCTACGTTGACCACGTGAGCGTCCTGGAGCTCCAGAAATTGCCGCGCTCGATGATCGTTATCGGCTCCGGTCCTATTGGCAGCGAGTTCTCCCAAATGTTCGCCCGTTTCGGCAGCCGGATAGACCTGATCTCCTCTTCCCCCCACCCGCTCCCAAAAGAAGATCCCGAAATTAGTGCCGCCCTGACAGCCTTTCTCGAAGAAGACGGCATCCGGGTCCACGGCAACGTCCGGGCGCAATCTGCCCGGATGGAGAACGGCGAGAAAGTCGTCACCGTAAAGAATAAACAAACCGGCGAGGAATCCGAAGTCCGGGCAGAGGAGATCCTGGTGGCCGCCGGACGCGCCCCCTCCGTAAACGGCCTGAACCTCGACGGCGTCGGCATCGCCCTCGGCGACAACGGCGTAGAAGTAGACGAATACCTCCAAACGACCGCCGATAACGTCTACGCCTCCGGCGACATCACCGGAAAACTCCTCTTCACCCACGCCGCCGAACACCAGAGCCGCACCGCCCTCTCAAACGCCCTCTTCCCGGTAAAACGCAAGGTAGACTACGATGCCTTCCCCTGGGCCACCTTCACCGACCCCGAAGTCGCCCGCGTCGGCCTGACCGAACAACAGGCCCGCGAACAGCACGACGACGTAAAAGTCTTCCGATTCCCATTCGAAGACCTCGATCGGGCCATCTGCGACGGCGAGAACGAAGGCTTCGTCAAGATGGTAACGGATAAAAAAGGCGGCATCCTCGGCTGCCACATCATCGGCCCCGACGCCGGCAACTACATCGCCGAAACCGTCCTGGCCATGAAGAAAGGCATCTCCATCGGTGACCTCTCACAAACCGTCCACGTCTACCCAACCCTCTCCGAAAGCGTCAAGAAAGCCGGTGACAGCTACTTCCGGGAGCGTCTCTTCACCGACCGGAACAAAAAGATTCTGGGCGGATTCTTCTCCGGTCGCCGCTTTATAGAGAACCAGCTGCAAAAGATCAGAAGCTAGCAAAGAAGCTTCGCCCATATAACTAGAAAACTAGTTGACACCCATTCCTGGGGTCGTATACTCGGGGCATGGATACCGAGCAGGCGGCGAACGCGATGGATGCTTTGGGGTCTCCCGTGCGGTTGGAGCTATACCGGCTGCTCATAAGGGCCGGTGAGACTGGCATGACGATAACCCGCATCCAGCAGAAGACCGGGATGGCGCGTTCTACCCTCTCCCATCATCTCCAGCGCCTTATACAGGGTGGATTAGTCTCCACCGAGAAAGACGGCGCCGCCCGGATCTGCCGGGCCAACTACCCCGCCGTGAACACCCTCGTAAGTTACCTCTCCGATGAATGCTGCGTAGACGAAGCGACAGGTCAGACCGGAGAAGTAGCCTAGAAGCGAATACGGATGCGCTAATTTTTTTGGCTCTACATAACTATATTTCTAGTTGTTTAGTGAATCTAATAAGAACCGGAGGTACGGCATGAACTGTGGGTATTGTGGAGGTCTGCAGGTGGAGGGTATGACACTCGCTGAGTTGGTAAATCGGGACTTCAACCGGGCCCGTCGGAGGAGCATTTTAGAACGTCTCACGCGGCGCTTGAGGGGTGTCTTATCGGGGAATCGTCTCGTCTGTTTTGCCGAGGAGCGAGGGCGTAAGGATTTGGTGGAACGGAAGGATCTCGGCATCCAGGCTGTGGAGCTGGCGAAGGTCGAGGGAAGCGTTGGGCGTTGCGGAGATTTTGATCCCGCGTTCATGCCGGTATGCTCGTGCCTGGGTGAGAGATGGAGACGCGTAGATCTGGCGTTTCGGGAGAACAAGCAGCTTCCTCCGGTACGGCTCTATAAGCTGGGCGTGCGGTACTTCGTAGAGGACGGCAACCATCGCGTGTCGGTCGCCCGTTACAAAGACCTTCCGATGATAGAGGCCGAGGTTACGGAACTGCTCTACGACGAGGCAAAGGCCGCCGCCGACAACGAGTCCGGAGGAGAAAGATAGGTGATGTCCCGACTGCGCGCCGCCAGCTTTTCGGTGAGACAAATTCCGGTGTTGTCCGATAGGATAGTGCTGTTCACCGCGGTGATCCTCATTTTTCTATCGGTGTTCGTTCCAGATCAGGCACCCGAGAGCTTCTGGTTCACATTGCGGAGCCTGTGGGGAATAGCAGGTTTCTTACTGGTCTCCGTGCTGTTCGCCGCCTACGCGAAAGCGAGCGCCGCGGACCAACTTGTGGCGAACGTTTTCGCTGCGGGCGGGAACGCTGTGGTGGTCGTTGCGGCCTCGGGTTTTGGGGTTTTGTCGCCGTTCTGCTCGTGCGGGGTGGTTCCGATCGTCGCCGCGCTCCTGGCAGCCGGCGCCCCACTTCCGGCGGTAATGGCATTCTGGATGTCGTCACCGCTCATGGACCCTGAGATGTTCCTGCTAACAGCCGGGAATCTTGGAATGGATTTCGCCCTGGCACGACTTGTATCAGCTTTCGGGATGGGACTTCTGGCAGGCTACGCAACCTGGGCTTTGCAGCGCCGGGATCTCTTCGAGAACCCGCTCAAGAGATACAGTTCCTGCGCCACAAGTTCTGTAGGAGATCCGGACGAGTTGATCTGGGCGTTTTGGCGGGACTCGAAACGGCGCGCCACCTTTGTCCGGGAACTCAGGAAAACCGGATTTTTCCTCACGAAATGGCTCACGCT
>JBARZO010000066.1:0-2504 GCA_049650165.1 Rubrobacteraceae bacterium | reverse complement strand
TACAATTAGCCTCAAGGTAAATGAATGAAAGCCGAACGAGCGGGGTCCGTGAATAGAAGCGACACAGCGAAAGATGGTCATAGAGACGGACCGGTTCCGGAGATGAAACCGTTTCGCCCGCACCCGTTGCTCCGTAACGGCCACTCCCAGACACTTGCTGCTCTGGCGTGGCCCCGTCGCCTGACCGCATCACAGGATGAACCCCGCATCTTCGAGGTCGAGCCCAATGCCCGTATCCTGGCCCGTTGCCGCTGGCACAAGGATCGCAAAGGCCACGCCACCCTCGTTCTTATCCACGGCCTCGGCGGCTCGTGCGACAGTTCATACGTGCTCGGTGCGGCGGACCTTGCGTACCGGGCGGGCGCGAACGTGGTGCGGCTCAACCAGCGCAACTGCGGCGGCACGGAGCACCTGACCCCGACGCTGTACCACAGCGGGATGTCGGGGGACCTGGCCGCCGTTGTCCGCGAGTTGGCGGGGCGTGACGGCCTCGCCAACATCCTCGTCGCGGGTTTCTCTATGGGTGGCAACCTCGCCCTCAAAATGGCCGGGGAGATGGGGGAGGACGCGCCGCCGGAGCTTATGGGCGTGTGCGCCGTCTCGCCCGCGCTGGACCTGACCGCGACCGTCCGGAAGCTGGAGTTGCCTTCGAACCATCTCTACCAACGGTACTTCGTGCGTGGCTTCCGCCGGCTCTTGAAACGCAAAAAAGAGATCTACCCCGAACTCTACGACTTGCATAACCTCGACCATCTACAAACCGTCCGGGACTTCGACGAACTCTACACCGCCCCACACGGCGGCTTCGCAGGCGCCGAGGACTACTACACCCGGGCGAGCGCCATCCGGTGCGTCTCGCAAGTGCGGGTGCCGACGCTCGTGGTCCACGCCCAAGACGACCCTTTCGTTCCTATCGACCCTCCAAGACAGCCTGCACTCTCGAACAACCCCAACATCACAACGTTGACACCAAACCACGGCGGACACGTCGCCTTCATCTCAGATAGAAAAGAAGAACGCTTCTGGGCCGAAGAACGAATCACGGATTTTTTACGCCACTTGCTCGGCTATGTTGGTGACGAGTGACATTCGGTTCTTCTGGCTGTAGAGCAGTATTCGTGGCATGATTTCCCTCTTGCAGTTTCGGCAACAGGAGGGATCTAATGTCAGGCACAGCCCCCGTACTTCACCAGCAGAGAAATGGTATCGGCTGGATCACTCTAAATAAGCCAGAGGCTCTGAACGCCCTGAACAAGGATGTGCTGCAACGGCTTATGTCAATCCTCGATGAGATGAGGGTCGACGAGGCGGTCAAGGCAGTGGTAATCACGGGCTCCGGCGAGAAGGCATTCTCCGCCGGCGCCGACATCAAGTATCTCAACCGGGCTACACCGCTCGAAGTATGGGAATTGGCCCGACTTGCCGTCGAAGTGACACATAAGATCGAGACTTTGGGAAAGGTCGTCGTTGCCGCCATCAACGGTGACGCTTTCGGAGGTGGCCTGGAGCTGGCAGAGGCTTGTGCGCTCCGGGTCGCCGTGCAGCGTGCCAGATTGGGACATCCCGAGGTTCGCATCGGGGCTGTCGCGGGCTTCGGGGGAACCACGAGACTCCCTCGGTTGATCGGGAAGGGGCGTGCAGCGGAATTTTTGCTCACCGGGAAGCCGATCATCGCGGAGGAGGCGGAACGCATGGGTCTCATCAACAGGGTTACCGAGCCCGAAACACTCCTCCAAGAAACGGAAGAGCTAGTCCTCGAGATCCTCGCCCAGGCACCGGTCTCCGTAAAGATGACGTGGGAAGCGATCCACCGGGGCCTGAACCTCACCCTGGAAGAGTCCGCCCTCCTCGGCGCAGACTACTTCGGGCTGTTGGCGTCCACGGAGGATTTCCGAGAGGGAACGAGATCTTTCATAGAGAAGACCGATCCATCCTTCCGCGGCCGGTAACATTTGACAAGCGAACATATATGTGTATACTGCATATACAGGAAGTTAGAAAATGTTATGGAGGTTTTGTTGTGGCTAACGTTGAACAGATGAACAAGACGGTTGAGAAGGTATCGCAGGCTACGAAGGAGTCGTACGGGACGGTTATAGACCACGCTATCGGTCTGCAGGAGCGGAACGTGCGTTTCGTCCAGGGTGTCGCGGACAGTTCCGTCAAGGAGTTCCGTCAGCAGGCTGAGAGCAACCGGGCGATGACCCAGGAATTGGTCGAGCGGGCCGAGAAGCAGCGGGGAGCTTTTCAGACGTTGGTTAATGAAACGGTAGATAGTTACATGAACTTCGTGTATGCTCCGTTCTCCTACTACAAAGAGGGCCTTGAAGTAGCGAAAAAGGCTGTCAAGTAGGTTAGCTACTACAAAGGCGGATTTTGGGGGGTCGGGGACTTATTGTCTCCGGCCCTTCAGGCGGTTTCAAAGGAGGAGTCAACAGGATGGCAACTTATACGGGGACACGACCTACTACTCGGGGCTCCCAGACGCCGGAGCTACTGCCGAG
>JBARZO010000065.1:0-13293 GCA_049650165.1 Rubrobacteraceae bacterium | reverse complement strand
TGGCTGGAGCAGACCGTTCATCAACTTTACGGTAGTCGTCTTGCCCGCACCGTTCTGACCGACGATCGCGACTCGTTTACCATCTTCTATCCGAAGATCGACCGAGCGCACCGCTTCTGAACCATCGGGATAGGTGAATCCTGCCTCACGCAGAACGATGGCCATGAGGCACCCCCTCCATCCGCTGAGAAATTGCCTGATATGCCTCCGTCCTCGTGATCGGCACGAAGGGAAGTTCTTTCCCCGCCTCCTGGAGATGCCAGGCCAGCGCGGTCACCTCGGGAACAGGAACATTGGCATCCGCGGGCGCGGTCGACGTGAGGACCTCTCTCGTAGGCCCGTGCGCGACAATTTTGCCCTCTTTCATAACAACGATACTGTCGGCGTACTGGGCCATCAGGTCGATTTTGTGCTCTACAAGCACTACGGATTTGCCGAGGCTCTTGAGCTGGCCAATGACCTCGAATACCGCTTCGGACGCCTCAGGGTCGAGTTGCGAAGTGGGCTCGTCGATCACGATGAAGTCGGTATCCATAGCGATGATGGAAGCGAAGCCTACCTTCTGCCGCTGGCCCCCTGAGAGTTCGTTCGGGTTCTTGCGAATCAGCGCCTGCAACCCGAGTTGTTCAACGACCGCCTCTACCCGCTCGATCATCGCATCTCGTGGAACCCCGAGGTTCTCCAGTCCCAGCGCGATCTCTTCGAAGACCGTGTCTTTGATGCCGCTGATCTGGGTGAAAGGGTTGTCGAACACACATCCGATGGCTTGAGAGAGTTCCGCCGGCTCCCAATCAAGAAGACTCCTGCCCAAAACCTCAACCTCGCCCTCCAGTATGCCCTCATGGAAATACGGAACAATGCCGCGAATCAAGGCGCATAGCGTGCTCTTTCCACTCGCGTTCATTCCGACGACACCGTGCAGAAGGCCGGGCTCAAGTTCGAGTGTGATTCCATCCAGCGCCGGAGACTCTGTGAACGCATACGTGAAGCGCACGTCACGCAAAGATACTAGTACCAAGATAACACCGCAACAGCGCAGGCGACGACCACTCCTAAGAGCGAGAATACCACCAATACGATCTCCCACGCCGGCGTCGCGCGCAGGCTAACCAAGTGGCTATGGGCCTCACGGGAATTGAACGCCCGAGCGTCGAGCGCTATTGCTTTCTCCTCCGTCGCCGCCATGGCCGACAGGAAGACCGGTGCCAACACCGGAACGAAGGCCTTGACCCGCTGGATTATGTTTCCCTCTGTTTCGATCCCACGCGACTTCTGGGCGTCCATGATGACGCGGGCATTCTTGCCGAGATCCGTAATGGCCTGAAACGCGGCGAGCAGCACGTACGTCGCCCGCGGCGAAACCCCCTTCAACTCAAGAGCAAGCGTCAAGTATTTGATAGGAACGAGGGCAAAATATAGTGTGACCGCGCCGCTGAACGCCATGACGAGTAGCGAGAACCTCAATCCGTCCATGAGGCCCTCCGTGCTAACTGTGATCTTTCCGACCGTGAACAGAACGTTGCCGCCCTCAAAGAAAGCCGACCTCAGCACGAACAGGAGGAGGCCGATCGCGATCCACAGCTTGAAATAGGTTACGGTAAACGATCTGCCGACCCCGCCGACGAAAGCGATGAGCACGAGAGTAACGCATATAATCGACGGAGCGAGAATCCCGGACACCGCCACAGCAATCAACGGCAGTGCCCCGAGGATTAGGAAGACGCTGAGTGGGTTCATGTCCCTGACCCAGTTGCCTTGGGTCATAGGCTGGCGAAAACTGTCGATAAACTCGTCGTCGGTGCGGGCGACAGAGTCTCCTGACCCCAGGGTATCGCTCATCGGACGCGGTTAGTGCCTGCGGCGCCGGTTTGCGAACCTTCGCCGTTCAGGTAGATCCAGCCGAGGGGCAACTTGACGAGCAGGCGCCTGGGAACCCTGCTGATAATCGCGAAGACGATCAGCACGGTCGGCACCTTATCCACGAGGTCAATGGGAAGCTGCGCCACGAAGTTTGCCGTGTTGACAGACATGCCCGTGGCAACCAGGGCACCAACGACGATACCGATGCCGCCAACAGCGGCCCCGCCAAGCACCCATATCGTGATCAAGGCGCCGCCAAAACCGCCGATGAACGCGAATGGGATCGCGCTTAGGGCCGTTTTCCACCAGTTCTTGAACACACCATACCTGCCGAGCAATCCGGCGAGGAGTCCAAACAGCACGTTCAGTATGGCGAACGCGAATGTGGGAGGTGATGTGATCGAGTTGATCGCGTTGGAGAGCAGACCGACCAGCGCGCCGGGAAGAGCCCCACACGTTGCGCCCACCAAAATCGTTCCTATGCTGTCAAGATAAAGTGGGAGTTTCAGCAGTAGGGCTATCTGCCCGCCCACGAAGTTCACCGCAACTCCAATCGGAATCAGGAAGATCGTTAGCCGCCCGTAACTCTTCATGAGACGGGTGAAGCCGTTTTCTGTAGCCATTGTATGACCTCTCTTAGTTTGGTTTGGCAACATCGCCGGACCTAAAGCTATTCGTGAGCTATGCTCCTCTCCATAAAGGCGTGGACAGTTTCCTGCTGGGTCATCCCTCCTCTTGCCCCAACCTGGCCAACCGAGAGTGCGGCCGCGGCGTTCGCAAACTCGGCTGCCTTATAAAGGCTTTCCGTGGTGGAATACGCGAAAAGAAACGAGCTGGAGAAGGTGTCTCCCGCCCCGGTCACATCCACAACTTCGGCCGGGAATCCGGGCACTAAAGTAACGCCCTCTGCAGTATGCAACTCACAGCCCTCGCTGTCCCTCGTGACGATGACGGCGATAGCATTGCCAGCAAGGCAAGCCTCGATGTCGTTGCCACTTTCAGTGAATCTACGCTGCCCGAGCGAATTCATGAAGATGATGTCGCAGTATTCGACTAATCCAGACGGATGGTTTTCCAAGTTGTAAACATCAAGGTCCATGACGATTTTCACGCCGCGGTCGCGCAACGCCTGGAGCACCTCCGGCGCAGTCAGATGTCCCATTCGGAACGGTCTGGCGTCGGTGAGTGTAGTTACCAGGAACTCGGCTTCCACAATGTGCTCGAATGCTTCTGGCGTGATGTTGGTATGTGTGATGCCCAACTTCGGAATGATCACGACGTGCTGGTCGCCAGAAAGCAGTACGATGCATCGTGAATCAGGAACGTCTTCATCGAAGATTACATAGTCCGTATTCAGGCCGAGTTCACGAAGTTGACCGAGGAGCTTCTGGGTAAGAGTACCGGAGTTCAACTGAGACATGAAAGATGTCGGCATCCCGTAATGGGCGAAAATAGCAGCCGCGTTGGCCACCATACCTCCGAACTGTTTGGGCAAAGCCTCAACGATCACCTTGTCACCCGCAGTCGGGAAGTGACTTGCTGCGTAGTATTCGTCTTGCGCGACATCGCCGAAGAAAACCGAAAGCTTCCGCCCGCTCATGAACGCACGGCCTTCTGGGA
Organism: Rubrobacteraceae bacterium; assembly: GCA_049650165.1. Lineage (GTDB taxonomy): Bacteria > Actinomycetota > Rubrobacteria > Rubrobacterales > Rubrobacteraceae > SIRX01. The sequence continues at coordinate 9,813 of JBARZO010000065.1, read as the reverse complement.
GGTCGAATCCCGCGCGACGAGTTCAACGGGGAGCAGAACCTGCTGCCCGTCCATGGATCTCTTCGATTCGAGCCAATCAATGATCGTCGTCGTGGCCATCGTCCCCAAAGCAATTGCATCTTGACGAATGGTAGTCAGGGCGGGGTAGGTGTAACGCACCGCTGGCATGTCGTCGAAGCCGATCACGGAGACGTCTTCAGGAACCCTGACTTCTCGGGCACGAAGGGCGCTCATCAAACCGAGCGCCATGAGATCGTTGTGTGCGAAGACCGCCGTAACCTCTCCGCTTGCCAACTCAGTTAAGTGTTCCTCGGCGATGACGCGACCGCTATGCTCCGTAAAGTTTCCACCGTTGTTGTGCACGACTTGCCCACCTGCAGCAGTCCAGACTTCCAGGAATCCCCGGTTGCGACGCACGCTTGACACGGGATCTCCGGCGACGCTGATTACCAGGGCCGTCTGATGCCCTAGTTCGAGCAGGTGGTCGGCGGCAAGACGTCCTCCAGCCGCGTTGTCAGACACCACCGCGGTGAACTGCGTACCTTCGATCTCTTCATCAACGAATACCAGCGGCATCCCGTTAAGCAAGCCACGCAGTTCCACGTCAGTCGGCGGCGTACCCTCAGCATAGACGCCTGCAGCATAGACGATCCCATCCACGGCGCGAGAGTTGATCATCTCAAGGTACTGCACCTCACGAGCGTGATCGAATCCAGTCGTGCAAAGGATTATGTTGTAGCCGCGCTCAGCGGCGGCGTGTTCGACACCTTTTGCAAGCTCCGCGAAGTAGCCATTGCCGATGTCTGGCACCACCAACGCGAGAATCCGGGTCACTCCGAGCGCTAAATTCTGCGCTGAACGCCTCGGCACATAATCGAGCTGCGACATTGCCGCGAACACCCGGGCTTTCACTTCCCTACTCACTTTCCGATTGCCACTTAGCGCGTGCGACACCGTCGTCGGACTAACTCCCGCCTTTTCCGCTACTGCCGCAATGGATGCCACCTTGAGTGCGCTTCCTTTCCTAGCCACGTCGTAAGCAAAGCCCTTTGCCAAAGCCCTTTGGTAAATAATAACGGTTACAAGCACGAAGCGCAAGCGTACGAGGCAACCGCTGGTGCTGGCCTTACCTGTGCCATAGAAAGCGTGTGAACTTGAGAAGTGTCAAGTTTTAGGCTGGCAATAGCACAGGCACGATGATTAGTCGTGTGTCGGCTGGGAGAGCTTAGCTGTCTCCACCATAGGCGAAGGCAGAGAAATCCCCGACGCCTGTACGGTCTAGGATGCCATACTTAGTGACCCAGCCGCCAGCTCCGTTCGCTGATCGGACCGGTCGATTCTCCATAGCGGCCATTATCCCGTTTACGAACGTGAACGTCGGACGCTTATCGAGCGGGTCGACAACCGTGACGTTGGCCCTAGCTCCTTCCCCAAGATGGCCGAGTTCGCGCGTCCACCATTCCTGATGGGTGACTTGTGAGATAAGGACGGCAACATTAGAAGTCATCGTGGCCACAGACTGAGGGAGCGCCAGCACCTCTTGCTCGGCCAACTCTAGGATAGCTGGCACATTGTCTCTCGTATCGCCGAAGCCTTTCATTGTCGCGTCACACTGTCCGTCTGAGATGAGTACCCTGACAGTACCATCAGCGAGAGCCTCATAGGCAATTCGTTGTGCATCCTTATTTATGAGGATGCCTTCGCGGTTGCCCAAACTCGGCCTCAGGTGGGCCGTCATAAGATCACCCGACACATTGGGCAGCCGGAACATCTCGATAAACCGTTGCATGCTTTCCACAGGATCGCCATGGGTCCCGGCTCCCGCTGCGGTGCAGTGAGTGAGGTGTAATGGGCGCCCTCGTGAGAGTTCGACCAAACGCTCACTATGTTCGGGGTCCTGTGCATGGCTCATAAAGATAAGGCCTGATCGGGAAGTAATTTCAAAGAGCGCGTCTAGCAGCTCGTCACTCCCTATGGAGTGTCCCATGTGGTCTTTTAAGCCAACCGTCAGCGGCGCGGTAGCGAAGGTAATAGGGTTACGGGTCATCTTTTCATAGGCGACTTCTTCCTGTAGCTCCCCTTCGAAAAGTGAGACAATCTCGTCAATAGAAAGACGGCTCCCCAATACGTTAGGTCCACCAAGATATACTCCGATGTTTAGTGGAACGCCGCGATCCACCTCGGCACCGAGCAGTGCAGGTGACATGAAAGTATTGCTCGCCCCTGGCGATAGGGCAACCGTAACCCCGTCGGCAACCGACTCAAAAATCGGGGCAGAACTTATCTCGAATAGATCTCCAAGATGTAGATGCATGTCTATAAGTCCCGGCCACACTTGCAGACCTCTAACATCATAAACCTTGTCGCCGCGCTCAGGCCTAATGTCGTCTGCGACCTCCGAGATAAGCCCAGAGGCTATAGACACATCCATCTGGGCATCAATTTCGTTTACGGGGTCTATTACTCTTCCGCCCTTCAGAATTTCCCGTCCCGAAGGCACGAGCGAATTCCTAGGATCGTGCAGGCTCCCTTTCCGAACCGAGGCGACAATATCCGGGGCCGGGCCGATCTGGGTATTGTAGGCTACGGGTCGGCTCCTTCTGCCGGGTTTTGCATCTGCGATTTCCAGTCTACTTGTACGCTGGGGGTTTAGCAACATCTGATCCAACAGGCTCGTTCTCTGGCCAGTCGTCAAGGTGGACGGCGAGCTGATTTAGAGAGCCGAAGAGTAGAGATGAATTTGGTGGGCGTTGGGACCCCTCCGCTCCTCCCGCAAACGGTGTCGATTTGACGGCGAAGCTGAACCCCGAAGCTTCAGTCAGGCTAAAGACCCGTAGAGATCGCAAGGATTTGGCACCAATGCAGACCTGGCGGAACAATGAGACGGGACAGTCTAACTCTATAGCTCACTCCATAAGCAAATCTGGGTTGGGGTGTCAGAAAGGGGGTACGAATTCGGCCCCTCAAAAACAACGTTTCTAACGTATATCTAGGCACGACAAGAAGGGCATCAAAAACCGCCCAGTTTTTGCTAGCCTTAGGTCAGAGACGATAGCAAAGCTGACGAAGAGGAAGATCTAGGAAAGTGTCTCAAGTAGCCTCTAGCGAAAGCTCTAAATGGAAAGCTGTTTGAATTGGCGAGAAGCGTGCAAAACTTTCAGGTGATCTTCACTACTCCCTCTCGCACTGATCATTCAAGGTAGGTACATGAAACATCACGTCGCTATAGTAGGTCTTGGGAACATCGCATCAAAAGTGTACCTTCCGTTGCTTTGTAGTCATCCAGCGGTTGAGGTTGTAGGCCTCGCAAGCCGAAGATCCGCAACGACAGAATCCTACGGGGAGCAATACCGAGTTCCAAACCGCTTTACTGACCTCAGTAAGCTTTTAGAGCTGAAGCCAGACATCGTATTTGTTAGCTCCCCCACTGAAACTCATTTCGATGTAGTTATGGAATGCTTGAAAGCGGGCACGAACGTCTACGTAGACAAGCCACTTTCCTACGATCTCGCCGAGGCCAAAGAGATGACGGCGCTTGCTGAAGAGCAAGGCCTTCTGTTAGCAGTCGGCTTCAATCGCCGGTTCGTTCCACTGTACCGTGAAGCTCGCGCGTGGATGTCAGAGGGCGGGGGGTTCGAACTTGCAACGACACACAAGAATCGCACCGCTTCTAGTAGGGCCGCAGTCAGGGAGACTGTCTACGACGATCTCATACATCTTGTAGACACACTCGTGTGGCTCGGCGGTCCGGCAAGGCTCGAATATTATACTCAGCGAATTGATGACACAGCACAGTTGACAACCGCCTCCGGCGTGCTCTCTTTTCAAGAAGCGGTGGCACAGTTCTGGATGCAGCGAACCTCAGGCGGCAACGGTGAAAGCCTACAACTACATGGTGGAGGGAGATCTGCCAGTATCACCGGACTCGAGCGCGGAGTCTTTGTAGCCGAAGGTACAGAATATGTGCGGCAGCCCGGTAGCTGGGATTCTGTGAACTACAAGAGAGGCTTTGTTTGGATGATCGATCACGTGTTAGAGAGCCTCGTAGATCCTGGAGCTTGCGAGGTAGCGGCGAAAGCAGTGCTTCCAACCCACCATTTATGCGAACAGCTTCTACTGAACTCGCCCCGCCCTTAGCGAGATTCTCTAACCGACCGAAGACTTCTTTACTGTCTATTAGGTGCATGAGCCAATATTCCGTTGGTATTCTTGCTAGCAGACCCCAATTTATTGTTCCACCCGTACTCTCAGAAAATTATGCTCGGGCTCGTCTGTAAGCCCAGATTCAGTTTCGACGCTGACTTGAATGTCGCTCAAAGATTGCGCCACCGCGTGCGCTTCCGAAAGCTCATCGTAGTGGTGTGTGGTAGCTACCGCAACCACTATCATGCCCGCAGTTCTGCCAGCCGATATACCAGCCGGTGCGTCTTCAACCACCAGGCATTCCTCTGGAGACACACCGGTTAGGTGTGCCCCTTTGAGATACGCTTCCGGGTCTGGCTTGCCGGTCGTCACGTCTTCTGCTGATACCAGCACACCAGGGCTAGAAAGACCCATGTATTCTATGCGACGGGTAGCGAGACGCCTGGTGCCAGACGTCACCACTGCCCACCGGCTTTCGGGAAGAGAAGCGAGCAGCTCCCTCGCCCCCTCGACTTCGTGTACGTCCTCTAGGTTTTCCACCTCCATGCTTTCAAGTTCGTGTGCTTCAGCCTCGGCATCCAACTCGGGTGCGACTACCTGAATAGTCTCGGCAGTCCGCCGGCCATGTGCGATCTCCAAGATGTGATCTGGGTCTATGCCGTGCGCCTCTGCCCATCTGTGCCACGCGTTGACGACTGCGGGTGTGGAGTCCACCAGAACTCCATCCAAGTCGAACAGAATTGCCTTGCACTCAAAGCTACTCATCTCTCAGGTATTCCTCAGAGCCTGACGAGTGTCGCCGTTAGCTTTCTCAAGTGACGTGCGAGCCTGGTCTAAAGAGCATCCGCCTTTCGACATAACTATGGCTAGTTTGACGGAGCCTTCAGCAGCAAAGAGAAGCTCCTCAGCATCTTCTTCGCCCACGCCGGATGCTTCACAAACGATGCGTCGTGCCCTACTCCTCAGTTTCTCGTTGGTTACCTGAACGTCGACCATTAAGTTTTCATACACTTTGCCCAAACGCGTAAAGGCAGCAGTCGAGAGCATGTTCAAGACTAGCTTTTGGGACGTGCCAGCCTTCAGTCGGGTCGAGCCGGTAAGAACTTCGGGACCCGTGATCACCTCGATTCCGATGTGCGCTATCTCGGCCAACTCCGAACCCGGGTTGTTGCAGATACCCACGGTAGAGCAGCCCATGTCCGAAGCGTGCTGGATCGCGGATACGACGTAGGGGGTGTGACCACTCGCCGTAAGGCCAACGACTGTGTCCTCCGGTCCGAGATCCTGGCATTCGAGATCCCGGATAGCAATCTCCCGGTCATCTTCGACTCTTTCCATATCCTGAGCAGCTTTGCCAGCACCCGCGACCACGGCCACTACCCGCTCTGATGGAACACCGAAAGTAGTTGGGCACTCGGCCGCGTCTAACGCCGCTATCCGGCCACTCGTTCCGGCGCCTACATAGATCCAACGCCCTCCCGAGCGCCAAGTTTCTACAAGCACCTCCGTAGCAGATACGATTTCTGGTATAGCCTCGTTGATAGCTACCGGCACCCGACAATCTTCTTCATTCATAAGTTTGAGAATAGACTCTACAGCTAGGTCATCCATCTCCTGACTCTTTGGGTTCCTCTGCTCAGTAGTCATGATTCTGTTCGGCAACTAGATACCTTCGCCGCTAGGTTCGAACATCTCACTTCCCTTCCAGTACTCTTACTGGTACTATCATCTATACCGTCATACTATCGGAGCTCACTCTGGGACGCAAACAAGTATCATTGAAGGGTCCTTTTAGCCAACGGCCTGACGCGACGTCCCTTTAAAGGACTGGCCCAAGAAAGGGCAAGCTAACATCAGGTAAGCCGCCCGTACACAGGTTCAGGTACAATCATTGTGCATGTATAGAGGTATATACCTTTGAGGAGGATCTTTAATTGGATCGTTCGAGCGTTCAGGATGGAGTGCCGCTACCCAAATACTACCGGCTTAAAGAAAGCATCCGCGTCATGATAGAGGAGCAACATCTCGCTGAGGGAGATCTAATCCCCTCGGAGCGGGAGCTGTGTGAAACGCATGGAGTTAGCCGGATGACAGCCCGTCAAGCGGTCAAAGAACTTGTAAGCGAGGGAGTACTTTACCGCGAACAAGGACGGGGTACTTTTGTCGCCGGGCCGAAACTTCGACATGAAACCGCGCGGCTGACCAGTTTCACCGAAGACATGCAAAAACGAGGGATGACATCGTCGAGCACCGTTCTTGGAGTCGAAAAAGAGGCCGCCTCTCCAGCGATAGCGGAGATTCTTGGCGTGGAACCGAACGAACAGTTAATCCGCATCAGTAGGATCAGGAATGCGGAAGGACACCCGATGGCCCTGGAGACCAGCTATCTCCTATACAAGTTCGGTAAAAGCATACTCGATGTGGATCTGAGCCAATCCTCACTCTACGAAGAATTGGGTAAGAGGGGACTCCAGATAACGAGCGCCGAACAAAGATATGAAGCTACTCTGGTAAACGAGTACGAAGCTAACTATCTCAACATACCAGCCGGCAGCGCTGCCCTACTCGTCGAGCGCGTGACTCTCGACAACAACGAAAAACCCTTCGAATACGTTAAAAGCATTTACCGTGGAGACCGTTACCATGTCGCCACTACGCTGCATTCATGAGTAGCTCAGAAAGCAGCACTTAAGGACCAGAAAAGCTCTGCATAATCCTTCGTTAGGGGTGTTGCGACGGTAGCAACATACTGGTATAGTCAATATGACGCATATACCAGTGCATGGGAAAGGGTGTTTTGGTCGAAAGTAGTTGCAGTCGCTTTTGCGGTTTAGGATCTCGGATTTTGGGTTCTGAGGAGCCCATTCCCGTTTAGGAAGCAAATGGGGACGATCGCACAGAGTGTTCTCGTTGGAGACGCAGTAGTTCCCGGCGGGTTGAGGCGTATCGGGATAACTATCCGGAATGGCAAGATCTCCGAAGTGGTCAACGATCCACACTCCGAAGACATTCCCGCAGATTATCGTTCGGTCGACGGTTTGATTTGTCCCGGCTTTATAGACCTTCAGATCAACGGTGCCTTTGGCATAGATGTCGGTCCAAATGATGTGGGGCTCGGGGAACTAGCTACCAGACTACCCCGAACCGGAACGACGGCATTCTTGCCTACTGCCATATCCTGGCCCAGTGAGCGTTATGAGGCGCTCCTTGAAGCGTTGGGTAAAGCATCTTCAGGACACGGCGCCCATATCTTAGGAGCACACATTGAGGGGCCCTTCCTCTCTCCGGAGCGCAAAGGGGCACACGATCCAGAAAACCTCCTCCCTATAGACCTCGGTCTTTTGAAGGACATTCTGGGTGCCGGTCCCGTTGCTGTGATGACCGTGGCCCCGGAACTCGACGGCGCGGAGAAAGCCGCTGAGCTCTTGTGCGATAGCAAGGTCGTGGCGAGCGTTGGACATACCAACGCCACCTATGAAGAGGTTTCGCGTGCTGTAGACGCCGGTTTCTCAAAAGCCACGCATCTCTACAACACCATGAGCCCGTTCGAGCACCGGGCACCCGGGGCCGTCGGGGCGGTACTCACCGACGACCGCGTTCGTGCGGGCATAATTGCCGATGGAGTACATGTCCACCAAGGTGCGCTCCGCCTCGCCTACAGAGAAAAGGGAGTAGAGGGACTCGCGCTCGTCACCGACGCCATGGAGGCTGCTGGCATGGAAGACGGCGAGTATGAGCTTAGCGGCCGCACGGTGCGGCTCGATGGCGGCTTCGTCCGCCTACCAGACGGTACGCTAGCAGGGAGTTCGCTGACCATGGACGGAGCTGTGCGCAACGCCAGCAAGTTCCTGGGCATCCCGTTGGAAGAGGCAGTGCGCATGGCCTCGGAGACTCCCGCGGAAATACTCGGCGTACCGGAAAAAGGCAGGATAACGCCCGGCGCAGATGCCGATTTGGTGGTCCTAGATCGGAAAGGGTTCGTACAGGAGACTATCGTTGGCGGAGAAACTGTTTACCAGAGAGAAGGGAACGGCCATGGCGGATAAGATGTCGCAGGAAATCTATGAACAGCCTGAGATCTTAGGGCGCATCCTGGATGAGGGATGGGATGAGATCCTTAGTGCGGCTCGCAAATTTCGGAGCGACGGTTTCCGATCCGTCATGATTGCTGCCCGCGGCACCTCGGACAACGCCGCCCTGTACGCCAAATACCTATTCGAGGTACTGCTCGGAATACCAACCGCCTTAGCCTCGCCCTCCGCTTTCACCCTCTACAACACCCAGATGAATCTCACCGACGTACTGGTGATAGGCATCAGCCAGTCGGGCGAGAGCAAAGACGTTCTCGAAACCGTCCGCAGGTCCGGAGAGCTGGGAGCCCGTACCCTCACCTTAACGAACAACGAGGACTCCTCAATGGCAGAGAACGCCGACAACCACTGCTTTCTCCGTGCAGGCGATGAAGAAAGCGTTGCCGCCACCAAGACTTACACTGCTTCTCTACTAATACTCTACCTCCTCACCGCTGCCCTAAAAGGAGACGATAGTCCCGACGAAGAGGCGCAACGCTTGCCGGACTCAGCGCGACAGGTCCTCGAAACAAAGTGGAAGGGGGTTGAACGCTATCGGTATGCCGAGCATATAGTGACGACCTCCCGCGGCTACAACCTTGCCACAGCCCAGGAGGCGGCGCTCAAGCTCATGGAGACTAACTACGTGGTCGCCGAGGCCTTCTCTGCCGCAGATCTTCAGCACGGACCGATGGCGATGATCGGACAGGATTTTCCCGTAATTACCATTGTGCCTCCCGGAAAGGCGCTCTCTGGCATGAAAGAACTGGTCGAAGATCTAAAGGATCGGGGCGCTGAGACTGTGGTGATCAGCGATGATACGGAACTCGTGCGCAGCTCGTCGGCCGGTTTTCAAATACCCGTGTCTTGTCCAGAGGAGCTATCGCCACTCCTCTATATGCTGCCTTTGCAAGTGTTTGCACACGATCTGGCGCTTTTGAAGCAGCTTGATCCAGACTCACCCAGAGGCCTGAGTAAAGTAACCGAGACTTGGTAGCAACGAATCACTGTATAAGGGAAGGGGCACTATGACTACTGAATCAGCCAGTTCCGCGAAGTTAGGAGATCGGGCTTTAGGAGCCGTACAGAACCTTGGGCGTTCCCTAATGCTTCCGATAGCTGTCCTCCCGCCAGCAGCCTTATTACTGAGACTGGGGCAAGACGATTTGTTGGGGTTGCCTTGGATGGCGGCAGCAGGAGACGCTATCTTCGCGAACCTTCCTATAATTTTCGCCATTGGCATCGCAGTTGGTTTGACAGGCGGTGCAGGTGCCGCCGGGCTGGCCGCTATCGTTGGCTACCTGGTATTCGCAGGTGTCTTCGACACTGTCGCTGCTGATCTCGCAGAGGAGGGAGCACGACCTATCGAGTCTATGGGCGTGTTGTCGGGCATCATCGCGGGACTCGTCGCCACAGGACTCTATCGCCGGTACAATGACATACGCTTACCAGATTATCTGGGATTCTTTGGTGGCAAAAGGTTCGTCCCAATCGTCACGTCTCTGGCCGCCTTGGCTCTGGGCGCTATCTTCGGTTTTATTTGGCCTCCAGTAGAGGTAGGAGTGGATGCTTTAGGACAGGGCATTGTAGGACTCGGGGC
>JBARZO010000064.1:0-2796 GCA_049650165.1 Rubrobacteraceae bacterium | reverse complement strand
TCGGGGAGCCGCCGCAAAAACCCGGCTAGTGTGATCTCGCTATCTGAGGGATGTTACCCGAAAGCGTCTACCCCGGCTTGCGCGACCTCTTCGTCCTGGTCCACAGGGCCGCCGCTCACGCCGATGGCGCCGACTACCTCGCCATCGCGCATCAGTGGGAGGCCGCCGGGAAAAATGACGACTCGGCCACCGTTTGTAGTGTTGACGCCGAAAAGGGGTTGACCGGGCTGGGCTTTCTCCCCGATGTCTCTCGTAGAGAGGCCACGACCGGCCGAGGTAAAAGCTTTGCCTATGGCGATGTCGATGCTCAATACCCAGGCGTCGTCCATTCGTTCGAAGGCCACGAGGTTCATGCCGGCGTCCATAACCGCGATGTTCATCGGCTGGCCGATCTCCTCCGCTTTCTGGACGGCGGCGGAGATGATCTCCCGGGCTTCTTTATGCTCTATCACTGGTTTTTGCCTCCCCATCGAGTTCCGGTATCTGGCGACTTCGTAGATGTTAGCAGAGCCGGGGCCGCCGCTCTTGGCCGGTAGTCGAGGGAGGAGGCTAGACGGGCATTTCGAAGAGGCCGAGTCCGCTGAGGATGATCAGGGTCGTGGCGAAGGAGTTGAAGGTCGCGTGGGCGACGAACGAGGGTAGCAGGCTCCCGCTCCAGCGGAACAGCCAACACAGGGCCACCGCCAGTATCAGTAGAGAGGGCAAGAGTACCGGCTCCAGGTGCAGGGTTGCAAAGAAAGCGGAAGAGACCAGCGCCGCGAGCGCGAACGAAGCTATGTCGGCGAGCTTTCCGCGTTTTTTACCGGGCCCGATTCGGCTGGAAGTCAGGAGTCCCAGACGGTAGAGGCCATTGAAGATTGCGCCCCGGAAGATCAACTCTTCGGCAAAGGGACCGAAGATCACCACCACGCCCACGATCGCCGGGATGGCAAGGCCCGGTTGGTCACCGATCCAGCCGGTCAATGACCGCATGAATTCCTGCTGTACCCGTGATTCCGTCGAGTAACCGAGTCGCTCGAAGACCGTGGTCGTCAACAGGTTCACCACGCCACCGACAAAAACCGCCGTCACCCCGACCCCGACCCCGACGCCCAGTCCGACGAGTACCCCCCGCCGGGGGCGGGAGAAGCCCAGGGGCGAGAGTGAGAAGCTGGCGGATCGGCCCAAGAGACGCACCACGATCACCCCAATCCAGAACACGCCGAACGTAACCGAGATGAGGATCAGGTTCAGCGCCACTATGGAGAGCAGTGCTTGTAGCTGGCTGCTAATTCCGCCCACCACCCAGATAGACCCCGGCCTCGGGACGCTCGTGTTCGGCGTCCCGGACTATGCGGTCCTGAACCCAAGACGGTAACAACTCTATGGTTTTCAAATCTTCTAAGTCTACCCAGCAGAGTTCGGCCAGGGTTTGCTCGGCGCCTTCCTCGACCTCCGGGTCGCTCCCGAGCGCGGCTTCGTCGTCTTCGTCGGCCGTCGCCCGCACGGTAACGTCCACGGTGTGTCGGCCGTCCCGCATAAACTCGCTGACGTACAGCACTTCTGAGAACCGCACCTCTAGCTGCGCTTCCTCGGCCAGTTCTCGCTCGGCGCACTCCGGAATGGTCTCGCCGGGCTCCAATCGTCCGCCGGGTAGAACCCAGTAGGGTTCCCGGTCCGGCTTCTGGTGGCGCACGAGCAAGATGCTCCCGTTGCGCTCCACCACAGCCCCGACCCGGATGCCGAAATCCATTTGAGTTTGTTTGCGTTCTTTCACCATACGATTTGAGTATACATCCGGGGGTAGCAGGTTAGTGTGTTTTGTAGAACGTGACAAAGTCGGGTTTCTGGTAGTGTGTGCTCGACGAGTTTGTCCGCGCTGCCTAGCATGAGCTTTCGGGACGAACGTCTGCTGAACGAGTTGGAGTCTAGGAAAGGAATAGCTTTATGTCGCGTTGGATCATCCCCGCGAGTCTTGTTGCCATACTGATCTCGCTCGCCGCGCTGGGAATACTCCTGGCTACCAATTCTGCTGCACCGCCGGTGGACGTGGCTGAAACCCCTCAAGCCTCAGAACCGGAGACCTCGCCACAGCCGACGCCGGAACAGGAAATGACCCCGGGTGGCTCGACGGAACCGGAAGAAGAGCAAGCCGCGCAAGGTGGGCAAACCACCCAGGAGGACCAAGTATCCCAGGGCGGGCCGTCGACCCAACAATCTCCCACGCAGCCTGGGCCGCGTACCGCCGTCGTGCGAATTACGGGCGACGCGGCCTACTAGTGCAGCCTGGGCGTTGTAGGTGAGCCGGAAACCATACAGGGCCGGCAGCCGGCGTCTTACGACGTGGAAGTTGCAACCGGTGGAACCTCCCTAGAAACGGTGATGGCTACCTGCCAGAAGATAAGCCCCGGAACCCTCGGTGTCCAGATACGTTACGACGATGAAGTCGTGGCCCGAGACGGGACCGATACTCAGCTGGGGACCGTCAGCGTCTCCTGGAACCCGCTGGAAGAAGCGTAGCGTTACGCCTCGTACCGCTTCTCTGAAACCCCTTCCCGCCGAGCCGGAAAGTTTACGCGGCCTTTACAGTGGGGAAGCTTTGCCTACGACGCAGAGAATCGCGAACTTGACCCAAAGGAAGGAGCAACATGAAGAAAAAGATGCTGGTCCTCTTTATAGCGGCGCTCGTCTCAGTATCCGGCGTGACGGCGTGCGGGGCGATACAAGACGAGGTCCAACAGCAGGCCGAAGACGAGGTAAACAAACAAAAGACTAAGGTGGAGAAGAGGTTACAGCAGGAGAAGACCAAGGCAATAG
>JBARZO010000063.1:0-30687 GCA_049650165.1 Rubrobacteraceae bacterium | reverse complement strand
GGTAGATAGAGATGCTCAGTCCGTTCCGTGGGTTTAGGGATTTGCAGAGCGAGATGGATCGCATGATGGGCGAGGCGTTCGGGCGGCTTCCGCGCCGTGCCGAGCCTACCGAGTGGGCGCCGGCGGTCGATGCGGTCGCCGAGAACGGGAACCTGGTCATAAAGGCCGAGCTTCCCGGCCTGAAACGTGAAGACGTGGACATCTCGTTCCACGACGGAGTCTTGACCGTCTCCGGTGAACACAAAGAGGAGCACGAAGAAGAGAACAAAGACTCCAAGTATCTGCTCCGGGAACGCCGCTACGGCTCTTTCCGCCGGAGCATGACCCTTCCCCAGGGCGTCGACGAAGACAACATAAAAGCGAGCTTCAAAGAGGGCGTGCTGGAGGTAACAGTCGAAGGTGGCGCCTCCGAGATAGAGGCGCAGCCCAAGCGAATCGAGATAGAGGAGTAGCCGACAAAGAAACCAGCGACGAGAAAGAAGCCCCGGTGGAAATTCCACCGGGGCTTCTTTCTGCAAAAGTTACTGTAGCTACTGTCTCACCACCAGGACCGGCGAGTGGGCGTGCCGCAATACGGCGTCCGAGACGCTCCCCATCTGGGCCCGACGTATCCCACCGAGGCCGCGGCTACCCAGGATCATGATCCCAGCATCCAGCTCTTCACCGAGCTCCACGATCTCGTGCCCGGGCAAACCGAATTTCAGGTGGGCCTGGATCTCAATCCTTGCTTTGCTTCTTATCTGTTCGGCTTGCTCTTCGACAAAAGTTCGGGCTTTCTTCTTGGCCCGTTCCAGGCTTTCTTCCCACCGCTCTTTGGCGTAGGGATAAGGATAGGGTAAGGGTGGTTCTACCGTCAGGGCGTAGACGAGGTGCAGTTCGGCCCCGGTGGCCTCGGCCAGCTCGACGGCGGCCTCGACCGCCATGCGGGCCTCCTCCGAATCGTCGGTGGCGACGAGTATTCTCTTTCCCAGCAAGCTCTCGTCGTCTTCGCGGGGCCGCACCACCAGCACCGGGCAGTGGGCATGGTGGACCGTGGACTCGGAGACGCTACCCAGCAAGGCGCGGCGCACGAAGCCGATGCCGCGGCTTCCGACCACCACCAGTCCGGCGCCCATCTCCTCGGCCACCTCTACGATCTGCGCGTCGGGACGCCCGATCACGAGGTGTTCCTCTGCGACCTCACCGCCCATATCCTTTATCTTCTGCAGTTGCTCGTCCAGCTTGAGTCGTCCCTGATGCTCCGCCATCTCATGCATGTAGTCCAGGGATTCAGGTACATACATTGTGGTGGGCAGTGGTCCCACGTAGATAACGTGCAACTCGGACCCAGTCTTCTTCGCCAACCCGACACCAGCCCGCGCCGCGCTTTCGGCCTCCTCCGAACCATCTACGGCCAGTAGTATCTTTGTCGGAAACATGCTCATCTCGCGCTCCTCTCGACGCCGCTTTTCTTGTAACCTCTACTGAAACCACTCTAACGTCTAAATCGCTAATTCTCCTGAGCAGAACAGACCATTTGTGTGACCAGGATTGACTAAAATACCTCGATAGTCTTGCTAGCCGGCATACGAGACTACCCGGGCCATGCCGGCCTCCAGGTGGTAGAGATTGTGGCAGTGGAACATCCAGTCTCCGGGGTTATCCGCCACGAAGTCTATGCTCAAGTTTCCGTGCGAGTCGACGATCACGGTATCTTTGAATGGTCCGCGTCCGGTACCGTTTCGCACTTGGAAGAAGTGGCCGTGCAGGTGCATCGGGTGGTCCATCATGCTCCGGTTCTGGAGGTTGAAGCGCACCCATTCTCCCTCACGGATCTCAAGGGGATCGGCATCCGGATACACTTGCCCATCTATAGCCCAGACGTAGTCGCCCATGCCTCCGGATAGGGTCAGGTCCAGCTTGCGATCCGGCCCTCCAAAGAGGCTGTCTTCGGGGAAAGAGTTGTCCTTGGTTGTGCGGAGATCTCCGTATACTAGTAGCTTTCCATCCAACTCTTTTGGTCGGGCATCCGCCGTTGGAGCAGATGATTCGCCGTTCTCTGCGTAGCGGAGCACGGTGCGGGCGATACCGCTCTTGCCCTCGGGGGCCGCCGCCATCTGCCAGACGCCGGGGTTGTCCGCCTTCAGGATCACGTCGTAGCGCTCCCCCATGCCGATGCTCACCGTGTCCACCTCCACAGGCTCCACCGGCTGGCCGTCGGCGTGCGTGACGGTCAGCTTGTGCCCCGCCACGGCGAAGCGAAAGACGGTATCCGCGGCGGGGTTCATGAGCCGCAGTCGCACGCGCTCTCCCCGGCGAACTTCGAAGGTTTCGGGGTCGTCGGCGACACGTCCGTTTACGAGGTACAGCGGGTACTCGATATCGCCGGACGACCCGGCTTCGCCACCACCCATGTCGCCACCACCCATCATTCCTCCACCCATGCCGCCACCGCTGCTCTTTAGCTGGCTGAAGGCGTCTTCGGGCGTACCCGATACGCCGTCGAGCCAATCGTCGAGCATGAGGGTGTACTCGCGGTCGTAGTCGAGGTCTTCTTTTTTGGGGTCGACGATCAGGGGTCCGTAGAGGCCCCGGTCTAGCTGGAGTCCGACGTGAGAGTGGTACATGTAGCTGCCGGCGACCGGAACGACGAACTCGTACACAAACTGCTCACCGGATGCTATCGGAGGCTGGGTTACGTCTGGGACGCCGTCCATGTCGTTTACTATGGGCAACCCATGCCAGTGGATGGTGGTCTCCGCCGGGAGACGGTTGTTCACCTTTACCCGCAAGGTATCGCCTTCGGTAAACCTTATCTCGGGTCCGGGCACAGTGTCGTTGTAACTCCAGGTCTGTACCGTGCGCCCACCCAGATCAAAGTCCATAGAAGCCGTGTCGAAGGAATATTCGCTGACCTTCCCGCTCTTGGTAGTTTGCGGGGTCTTTGGGAGGGATTCTCGGCTTCCGGGTAAGATGCCGCAACCACTAAGGGCGAGGGCGCCGGCGCTCATTCCCGCTATTCCCAAGAACTTTCGACGGGAAAGGTTAGCGGGTTGTTTAAGTTCTCTAAAATCGCTCATATCAAAATTCCTCGCTCGTTGTTTCCCTCGTGCCTGGAATCGTAGTCAGGCACGGGGGACCTTTTCCACTTCAAGCTCAGCCCTTGTCCACCTAGAGTGAACTGGATTCTTTGCCTTTTTGCGTCCGGTCTCCGCGCAGCGTTTGGAGGGAATTTTCGTACTCCTCGGCCTCTATCTCGCCCCGGGCGAAGCGGGAACGGAGGATATCCTCCGCCGATTCTCCTTGGGGTTCGGTACGCCCGTTGCTCTGCTGGCCCGGAAACACCCTGACTATGGCCCAGACTATCAGGGCCAGAAGACCACCCCAGAAAAGAAGTGGGATCAGCATCCACAGCCAACCGAAGACACCCCATCCGCCCATCATTTCGCCATCCCAGCCCATCATGTTTGGTCATCTCCTCTCGGTTGAATTTGTCTACGTTTTTTAGTGTAAGACGCCAACCTCAAGGTCTCGTCGACTAGAGATCAAGTTTTGGTCAAGATCCCATGTGGGCCGCAGGTAGGGTAAAGCTGAAGGACGCACCCTTTCCCAAACCCGCGCTTCCAACCCGTATCCTGCCGCCCATCGCTTCGACGAGCGCCCGGGAGATCGCGAGTCCTACACCGGAACCGCCGCCCTCCCGAGAGCGGGACTTCTCGACCCGGTAGAACCTCTCGAAGACGTGAGGGAGATGTTCGGGAGCTATACCCGCCCCAGTATCTGTGACGGTGAAATGAACTTCGCCACCACTTGCAACGGACTCGACCGTTACCTGACCTCCTGACGGCGTGTACCTCAGGGCGTTTCTGAGTAGGTTGGTCAGTATCTGGACAACCCGGTCGGCATCCGCGACGATGCGGGGACGGTCCTCGGAGATCTCACACTCTAGCGTCACCTCTTTCTCAGCGAATAGCGGGAGCATGCTCTCCGTGGATCGTTTGACGGCTTCCACTGACGAGGTAGGCCTGGCGTGCAGCGTAAGCTGGCCGGCTTCGGCCTGGGAAAGCTGCTGGAGGTCGTCCACGAGCCGCCGCATGCGTTCGGCCTCGGTGTACAGAAGTCCCCAGGTCTCCTCGGACGGCTCGATAACTCCGTCTATAAGGCCTTCCATGTACCCCTGCAGGGTGGAGAGCGGGGTGCGAAGTTCGTGTGAGACGTCGGCGATGAACTCGCTCCGCTGGCGCCCTGTCTCCTGAAGGACGGACGCCATAGCGTTGAAGCTCTGGGAAAGGGAGCCCAACTCGTCGTTTTCCTCTACCGGCACCCGCTCATCGTAGCGTCCGTCGGAGATGCGGCGGGTCGCATCCGCCATGCGTCCGAGCGGACCAACGATCCTGCGCGAGACGAAGAGGCTGGCAACGGCGGCGGTTCCAACCGCTGCCAGCGCCGCTGCGAGTAGGGAGTAGAAGATCGCCTCGGCGAAAGCCCCGCGCGCCAAATCCATCGTCTCACCCATAGTCATCAGGTGGTTGGGGTTCATCGCCCCGCTCATCAAGCTCCCGAAGAGAAACGGGGCCACGATGGAGACGGCCACGAAGAACGTCAGGCTCCCGACGAGGGCAACCAGAAAGTGGGATACCAACAGCTTGGACCGCAGACCGGCCGAGATGCGCTTGAAAGTGTTCATCGCCGGACGAACCTGTAGCCTACCCCGCGCACGGTCTCTATGTAGCGAGGGTTTGCGGGGTCTTCTCCGAGCTTCTTGCGGAGGTTGGCGATGTGTACGTCTACTACGTGATCGTCGCCGAAGTAGTTCTCATCCCAGACGCGCTCCAAAAGCTGCGAACGGCTGAATACGAGACTGGGCCTCGATGCCAGGACGTTGAGTAGGTCGAACTCTAGGGCGGTTAGGACTATTTTTTCTTCTCCCAACCACACCTGTCGCCGGTCGGGTTCTATGGTCAGCTTCCCGAATCTGAGCGCCGCTTCCGTCTCTTCGACCGCCTCTCCACCCCTAGGTCGTCGCAACATTGCCCGGACCCGCGCCACGAGTTCTCCGGGGGAGAAGGGCTTTGTCAGATAGTCGTCTGCTCCCGAGGAGAGACCCACTATCCTATCGGTCTCTTCCGTCCGGGCGGTGAGCATGATGACGTAGGCTTCCGAGAACTGCCGCAACCTATTCAGAACCTCCATACCGTCCAGCCCTGGCAACATCCAGTCCAGGATCACGATGTCCGGCTCCGTCTCCCGCGCCACTTCTACACCCGCCTGGCCGTCTAGCGCTTCATGCACCTCGAAACCCTCCCGCTCCAGATAGCCCCGGAGCAGGTTCACCAGATTCCGTTCGTCCTCCACTATGAGAACCCGAACACTCATGCAACCATTTTAGAAACTTTCATGTCTGATCGCCGGGAAGTTCAGCGCTGGATCTGATTGACAACAAATACCACCAACCCAACTACCATAGCTATGAGTAGACCCCAAAACAGCAGCATAAATAGCCAACCAACCCCAAAACCACCCATCATACCGGCACCCATCATGCCACCACCGCCCGTGAAGATGCCGAGCAGCAACAACAATACGAGTCCGCCTACAACAGCCAATAACACCTTCGCACTATCGTTCATCGCATTCACCTCTTTGAAGAACAAGGCTGTTTATTATTATATAATGTTTTAGTATAACAACTACTGTTTTCGAGGACTAGAACTTCCCGCTGGCGCACGTGAAAGAGCCTCAGAAACCTGGTGTTGGGTCGATGAAGGCTGCTAGGCGGGGTCAACGGATAACGTTTCCTTTTACTCTGCTGCTGGCTGGCGTAGATGGGACGTGGCCGGTTTGGAGTTATAGGATCAGGTGTACCCAAGAGGAGCCTCGACCGCAGAGCGGGCAGACAATTCTGCTCGTGCCGGACGATACCGAGATACTCACGCGCCCGCTCTCGATGCTGAGGCTTTCGAGGTTCAAGCCCTTCGGCAGCAGTTCGTGGGTTGCGATTGCGGTCCTCATGGCGGGTCTCCTCCTTACCCGGTTCGACGGAGCCCAAGGGTGATGTTTGCTCACCACGTGAGCGATAGAATCCGCCGTTGCTGGCTCAATTTGCGGCCTGGGTCAGGCCTGCCCCTCGCTGCTCAGTCCGAATACGGCGAGCGGTAGTCGTCTACCCAGGTGATGACTTCGGGGTCGCAATCCTCCGGCAGGCCGTATCCGAGGGCTTCCACCTGCTCCATGAAGCGAGTGACGACGAAGATGCTCGCCCACTCCTCTGGTCCCAAGTACCCGCGGGAGGGATCTATGTCTATCGTGTCCGAGGTGGGATCGGCGTCCCACCCCTTCTCCAACGCGAGCGCGGTGAGACCGAACAGGCACCGGGGACGAGATTCCTCCCGGAAGAGTATGTGGACTTGGTGGGGCCACTCCGACTTTTCCAACCTGACGTCCTCCACGATGATCCTGTTCCCGGCGTGTTCGAGCCCGGAGTCGCATTCGACCAGCTCCCCCCGGAGTGTCGCCAGGACGCGCCGCTCGTAAGTTTCCCTCTCGATACTGATCACTAGCCCATTCGCTCACTAAAGCGGTGGCAACGCGTTGCTACCCCGTGCCGCGATCGGTCCCGTGCCCGGAGGCTTGGTCCGTTCCGGGCTGCTTTCACCAGGAGCGTTAGCCTTCTTTTCGTCCATCGGGGTGGCTTGTGCCTTTGACGGCGCCCGGCTCTCCTGTGACGAAATCGTTCTTCATGTAGCTAACCACTTCGTCAGTCGTCAGCACCTTGGCGACAGTGCTATTAGCGACCTCAAGCGCGATTTCCTGATTTGATGTCGCCGTTGCGACTGCGTCACCTACCAACACAACATCGTAACCCCGCGAGCTGCCTGCGTAGGCTGTGCTGAGAATACATTCATCCGTCCAGAGACCAATAATGACAATCGTATCGATGCCGGATTCCTTCAGTTTCTCATCAAGATAAGAGTTGCCGTTCTCATCAAAGGTCCAGAACATATCAAGATGTTTTCCATGGTAGAACCAACCGTCGGAAACCTCCTCCTCTGTCGGAGCAATTTCTGAGAGGGGCTCCATTCCGGGCGCGCCGGTAAAAATGTACGCAGCATTCTCAGGCTCTTCCGGACGCAGTCCTTTCGGACCATACCATCGATCCATCGCGTTACTGATGCCGTCGTCAAAAGTACGGGTCCAGGCACTCCACATAATGCGGACTCCGTCACTCTTCGATTTAGCCGCTCGAAACTCGTCCACAAGTTTGATGAGATTCGGAAGAATACTTTCTGCATAAGGACGGTACTCTTCTTGACAGTCATCAACAAGCAGGGCTATTCTGCGAGGCCTTTGTTCCAGGTTCCAGGAGGCCCAGAAGCTCAGCGGCTGCCCATGCGGACCATCGGGAGTGCTGCTGTGATTATCCATCGGCTCCAGCGCAAGATCCATGTCGCGGTGTTTGCGTGGCTCCTGTAGAGCTTCTTCAAGTGTCCGAACCTTGTCTTCGCTGTTGTTCATCATCAATTCCTTCTCGAATAGTGTGAATCCATAAAGTCCGACGTCGCCTCGACCGCCAACCAGCGTCATAGTGCCAATAGGTTTTTCTCTTCTCCGAACAATACGGTACTTGGTGCCGGGTGTGCTGTCAATAATTAACTAGTCTCAAGACTGGCACGGCACTGTAGGAGGTGCTAAAAGCTAGCCAATGAAAGGCAAAAACAAGTACGCCAGGCTTTCGCGAATCTCCGAGGCTAAACTTCGCCACCTCATAAGGCTCTTCGCCCTCGATCTAGAAGCTACTAAGATCGCCCAGTTGACCAACCTGGGGTATGACCGAGGTATCAGCATGTAGGGTGCGGTAGAGAGGCGTGGTAGTGCTATCCTGCCAGGTGTGAAGCCGAGCAGGAACGTCTCTAAAGAGGAGCGTGGCGTCAGGGGACGGCCGTTAGCACGTTGGGACGAAAGAGCCCGTCGAGGTATCTGGCCGACCCGCTCGACTCCGCTTAACTGGGACGGTTTCGTACAGAAGCCGAGCCCGCATTGGTTTGTGAGCATGCCATTCTCCTCCTGAACCACGCCCCTCTACCGTTTGGAAGGCGAGATGTGAGAGGAGGAGAGCGTGGAGGAAGTACCCGAACGTTTCGTTGCCCTGGACGTTCACAAGAACTACGTCGTGGCAGCCGCCGTCGACAAGCGACAAGAGATCGTTCTCAAGGCACGGCGGATACGCATGGAGAACCTGGGGAGTTGGGCGGTAGAGAACCTGCGTCCTGCGGATTCGGTGGTCTTCGAAGCGACCACCAATGCCTGGGAAGTTTACGATCTGCTGGAGCCTCTAGTTGCATCGGTGAAGGTGGCCCACCCGCTGAAGGTGACCATGATCGCCAGGGCGCGGGTGAAGACCGATGCGCGGGTGAAGACCGATGCGCGGGTGAAGACCGATGCCCGGGTGAAGACCGATGCCCGGGACGCGCTCGCTTTGGCACGCCTGTTGGCGGCGAACCTGATCCCCGAGGTCTGGGTGCCGCCGGAGGAGGTGAGACAGCTACGTTTGCTCGTATCCCACCGTCAGCGCCTGATCCGCCAGCGCACCCAGGCGCGCAACCGCCTGAGAAGCGTCCTGCATCGCCGCAACCTCGCCGCCCCGGAAGGCAACGCCTTCTCGGAGACCGCTCGTGAGTGGTGGCTATCACTCGGTCTGCCGGCGTTGGAGTCATTGCGGGTACGTCAGGATCTCGCGATCCTCGACACCCTAACACCCCTCATTGACGAGGTCGAGGAGGAGCTACTGGGCCTGAGCGTAAGCGAGCCGTGGGCCGGGCAGGTGCCCTTCGTCGTGCAGTTGCCGGGCATGGGTGCCATAAACGCCATGATCCTGCTCTCGGCCATCGGAGACATCTCCCGCTTCCCATCGTCAAAGCACCTGGTTGGATACTCGGGTCTTGGCGCCGAGGTCCATTCCTCCGGGCAGACCTACCGTACGGGCAGGATCACCAAGCAAGGCCGCAGGGAGCTGCGCACTGCCCTTGTCGAAGCGGCGTGGGTCGCGGTGCGAGAGCATCCCCACTGGAAAGAGCAGTTCGGCCGCCTCTCGGCCAGGATCGGCAAATCCAAAGCCATCGTGGCCATAGCTCGCAAACTCCTCGTAGCGCTTTGGCACGTACTCACAAAGCGCGAGGCCGACCGTAACGCCAACCCGGTGGCGGTAGCCAGGAAGCTGATGCGCTGGGGAGTCCACCGGGGCATAGCCGTAAGGCAGGGGCTCTCGCGGGCTGCCTTCGTCAAGAAGTATCTGGCGATCCTCGGACTCGGCGAAGAGCTGAGCAGCTTCTCTTACGGCAGCAAGAGGGTGTTGCTAAACCCAACAGTGGGCGAAAGGAGGTTGCAGGCCTCGGAGGCAAGCGTGGCTTGACTTTCGCAGGACGAGGCCGTTTGCAGCGAAGGCTAGATCTCTGGCATGATGGCCCCATGAGTGGCGAAGCGGAGTTTGCGTTCACCAAGCTTTACGAGCAGTGGAGGAGTCACGACCTCAAGTATCATAAGGATCTCGGCAGCATCCGCCCGAGATTCTACGAGGATCTCAGGCCCGAGGACGAGTCGCAGGTCTGGCGATTCGTAGAACAGAACTACCTGCTGCGCTACGATGAGTTCATGGCGGTAAGGTTCGACTGGTCCTCCTCGGGGTTGTGGAGCATCCCCTTCCCCGGCTCCGTCTCAGACAAGTGGAACTTCTCGGACCTAGAAGCCATGGGGCTGTCAGAGCGAGCCCGACGACTTCTCAAGGAATGGCACGATCCGCTGGACGACATGCGTCGCCTCGACGACGACAGCTACTTCGACTACGAAATCTCGAACGCCAGGGGCTTGGCCGCAGCAAAGGAGGTCAAGCTCTCCCTCAGAGAGGGAATCTACTTGGAGTTCAGGCCCTTCCAAGAGATCGTCATCGTCGATGGCGAAGCCAAAGAACTCATGGTGCCGGAATACATTCGGGAGGTCAGCCAAGGTGGCCAAAGACCGGAGCGCCACCCCTGACTGTTCCTAACTGGGAACGACAATGTAGCAGTGCGGAAGATAGCAACTTGACAGGGCACCACATTGGTACGTGTAATTGAGTGCCACTAGGCTACTTTTCTCTGCAAAAACAGGAGCTTCTGCGAGACCTAGCCAGAAATAGCGCAGCGTATAGGCGGAGCCAAACCTGGCAGAACGCTTTTGCAAGATGAAAAGTGCGAAAAAGTGAAAATCCTCAGATTGGTCGCAAATTGCAACTCACAGTAGCAGCTTTGTATAGCGATTAGCTTAAGTCGGGTTCGGCGGCTACTCAATTCCAGGCAAAACCCCAGGCAACCTGGTATTCAGTACAAAAAAATAGTAGGCCAAGGTTAGAAAAGCTACGAAACCGCACGCGAGCCCCAGAAACGCGAACAACCTCCTGCGTTGTTTTTGTATGAGTCCTATCGCCGCAAGACCCACTGCTAACGTTTCCGAGCTCAACGATAGGACGAATAGCGCTAGCATTCCATAGGCAATTGGTGTTGCCTCGGCTCCCTGAGGTAGACTATTCAGATAGGATATTACAAACGGAACAACTATTGCATAGCCTAGGAACGGAAGCAAAGCAAAAACCAGTGAAGCTATTCCCGCTTTAGAATGCTCCATTCTTACGCTATTCATTGAACCTTAGTAAAGCGAATTTCATTTTCTGCCAAGCCTCGCTCCGCCTACACGTTGCACGGTTGTTGGATAGGGCTGCTTTCACCAGGAAGCCGACAGAGCCCGCTTCTATGGCGAGGTCTCGACCCTTGTGACCGTAGAGTCACTCTTTGCGGAGAAAAGGTCGGTGTAGATGAGTGATGCGAGGCGCGTAACCAGGACGAGGATTGCGAGGGTGCCCAGGGCGAAAAAGTTGTTCCCGCGTCCTCTCCCGAACTTTCTCTTGTTGCCGGAGACGCCTTTATTACCGAAGGTGCGCCAGCCTGCACGTGGCCGACTTTTTGTTTCTCTATCAAATCGTAACTCCTTTCAAGTCGCTCTAGGCGATTGTCGTGTCAGGCTTCGTGCTTGCCTGATGGATCACTCAACGTCTGCCCAGCCGGTGGTGTTTGTCGGATCCTCCCAGCCACCGATACGCGGGGCGGTGGTGTCGTAGCTCGGCGCTCCCTCGGGAGGAGGTGGATTGAAGCTGTAGAGGTCTTCGTGAATGAGGCCGTCGTAGAGAACCTCTCCGTCTTGTTCGACGGTCTTATAGGTGACCCACTTTATGCCCCGCTGCAAGTCCTCGAATATCTTCTCCGAGCGCATCTCGACTTCCTTGCCGGTGGGGCGGCCCCATATCTCGGCGTTCATGAACCCCTCATCGTCCACGTACTCCCTGACGAGCACGTAGCCGTCGGTGGTGTTCTCGAACTGCATGTCTAGTTCGGGAGAATTTTCGTCGCCGAACCACACCGTTGCGTCGAAGCCGGGCCTT
Organism: Rubrobacteraceae bacterium; assembly: GCA_049650165.1. Lineage (GTDB taxonomy): Bacteria > Actinomycetota > Rubrobacteria > Rubrobacterales > Rubrobacteraceae > SIRX01. The sequence goes on along the minus strand of JBARZO010000063.1, from coordinate 19,241 downwards.
ATGTAGGGCAGCACGGCGTAGTGGGCGTTGCGCTCCACTATCTCCAGCCCTGCGTATTGGGCGGCCATGTACAGCGTGGAAGAGACCTGGCAGAGTCCTCCGCCATCGGCCAGGGCCACGCCGCCTTCCGCGTAGACTTTCGCCGACTCGTATTCGAGCGGGGCGGCAAGCTCGTTAAAGGAGAAAACCTCACCCGGCGCCAACACGGTTTCGTTTACCGCCCCGGCGGACAGCTTCATGTTTTTCTGGCGGCTTGGATTGGAATCATAGGCGAAGTCGGTTTGGTACTCGCCGAGGAGCTTCGTGGGTTTGAGTCCCTGGAGATCCCTGTCGGCGACCGAAGGTTGTACCGGCTTTGTGGCGATCTCTACGTCGGCACTGAAGTCGGCCAGCGCACGGTCCAGGTTCGCCAGGGTGCCCTCGGGGTTCAGGATACTCCCGTCTTTGGCCGCCTGGATCTTCACCTCTCCGTCCTTAACGTTGAAAGATGCGTCGCGGGGCTCCTTGCGAACTTGGGAAGCTGAATCCTCCAGTGCTTTACGGGCTGCTTCTTTGTCGTAAGTGAAGATGGGAGCTACTTCCTTGCCGTCAAAGAAACGCTTGCCGAACCATCCGCCGCGCCCGACGGCGTAGGCTTCCTCGACGGTAGAGACCGCGTCCAGTTCCAGGCCGAGTTCCTCGCCGGTAAGTGTGAAACCCTCATCTCCTCCGAAGGAGACTTCGTCAAAGTCGCCGGATGCCTTCTGCGTCAAGGTTTCTCGGGCCACTGCCTGCGTCATGCCACCTAGAGCGAGGTCGCCGACGTGGACGCCGCGACGGATCTTCTCTTCACCCGTTGACCATGCCAGGGTGAGCGTCGCCACCAGAAGTAAGCCGGCAATTAGGACGAGGGCAGGGAGCTTGCCGCGCCATGCAAACGCCCGCCGGGAACTCCTTCTCCCGGACGCCTCCCGGTGCTCGTAGCTGTTAGAGAAGCGGGGGGTTTTCCTCTTGTTTACTTGCCGCACGGCTTACTCCATTTTCTCGTATAAACATTCATTATCGTGTCTCTAACTCACCGCGATCAGCTCGGCCTGCACTATGAGCCGTTTCGAGTAATCCGGCAAGGTGCAAGTTTGTAGCGTCAGGACGTTTCTTCCCGGAACTGGCTCAGTTACGTACACATCATCCGGTCCTACGATGAACTCCTTGAAGACCTCGTAGGTGTACTTGGTGCCGTTAGCGTCGGTGACGAAAGCCTTGTCGCCTTTCTCTAGCTTGTTGAGATCGTAGAAAGCCAGGAAGCTGTCGGTGGCAGGGTATCCGAGACGATGGCCGGCCAGGTAGACGTTCGCCTCCTGTTGCCAGGGGAAGCCGGTGCCTTTGAGGTGGATGGCGGCGTTCTCTTTGAGCGACTGCTCGTCACCGCCGGTGGTGTCTGGGACGGTGTCGTTCTCTATTTGGTTCATCTTCGGGATGGTTATTTTGAGCGTCTTGTCAGCGGGGCCTCCGGCGGCTGCGTACTGTGACTCCTGCGCGCCTCCGAGTTCGGGAACGTTGAAGCCGCCTAGGTCCGGGTCGTTCGTGGCCGTGCTTCCCGAGTTTTGCCCCAGAAAGAAGACCGCTATTAGCGTGAGCCCCACTCCAATGCAAAGTAGGCTTGCAAGCCACCCGACGCTTCTTCTAATACTCAACTTATTCTAAACCTCCCGGCACAGTGTCTCGACACCATGGATGACTTACACTCGTGCCACTTTCTCAACAGGCTTTTACAGGCATACCGGCCAGTCGCTACAGAGTTCTATTCAGAGCAGAGTGGAGTTTAGAGTCGGAATACCTGCAAAAGTGCGGGGGTGAATCCTGGACCAGTATAGAAAGTAGTCGAGACAAAATCATGCTGACTTTGCCGAAAAGCTACGGCGATACGTTTTGTCAGAGCGGCGCCCCTAAAAAGCAGCCCGAGGAAAGCTCCTACCAAGACCGTGAGAAGCGTGACGGTGTAGTACCCGTGCGCCGGAGGGTGCTCGGCTGGATCCTCATTCGCAGGACCCGGCTCGCCGGCCTCGCTCTGAATCTGGTGTACCGATACGGATGGTACTGGCTCCAGAACCAGCTTGTCCATGCCTCCCAACGCACCGTGACAGATAAGCAGGGTGAGCACCAGTAGAGGCACGAAGATCGGCGCCTGGCATCTAATGGCCGCCATTCTGGAGGGGAGGACAGGTTTTTGGTCAGTATCAAGCATTAAGTTTCGAATTTTATCCTATGTCCCGCGGAAACGGGAGGGCCATGAGGACGGATGTCGAATCAGATACCCTTCAACTGAAATCCCGCGCGTTGCCAGGCTTCCATGCCACCGTTCAGATCCGACACGTTCGTGTAGCCGAGTCCCACCAAGGTCTCGGCGGCGTCGAAGCTCATGGGCCCGCCCTGGCAGTAGAGCACGATATTCGCGTCTTTATCTGCCGGTAGCTGGCCCAGATTTTGTTCTATCTCGTTGTACGGAATAGAGAGATCAGTGCCGGGGATGTTGCCCGCGAAAGGTATGTGAACGTTGACTAGCGGGAAGTCTTTCTCGTTCTTCATATTCTGTAGTTCGGTGGGCGAGAGGCGTGTAAACGTGCCGCCGTCCTGTGGGTTATCTGGGGTACTCGTGTCTCCACCGCAACCGGCGAAAAGCAGCACGCTGGACAGGATGAATGTCACGAGGAGAGTTTTTACGTTTTTCATAGCTTAGTTTGCCTCCAATAACTCGTTTGTCTCCTGCCACCGGGATGAAAGAGGTGGCAAAAGACATCGCGCAGCACGGCCAGTACCAGACCGAGCCCCAGAGCGTTGATCAAGATGACCAGGACCGTCACAGGTTCACCGTCCTCAAGAGATCCGGCCTAACAGCACCTGCGCCGCGATACCTATAGCCAAGGTGAAAAACAGGGCAATCGACCAGACCGCTACGACGATGCGCGATGTGATTGTCCTTTCCTTGGGCTGTCCGTACATCGGGACGACGACCCGCAGATAAACACCCAGCGAGAGCACGCTGTTGAGGATGGCGACCACCGCGAGCCACGTAAAGCCGGCGTCTATCGCCGCACCGAAGAGCAGGAACTTGCCGACGAAACCTGCCAGCGGTGGTATGCCGACGAGCGATAGCAGGAAGATCACCATCGCCGCGCCCGACGCCGGATTTGTGCGCCCAAAACCTGTGAACGCCCGGAGATCCCGGCCTACGGAGAGGACGACGGCAAAGGCTCCCAGGTTCATGGCCGCGTATGCTGCGGCGAAGAAGATGAGCGACTGAATGGCGAGATCGCTCTGGCCGATCGCGACCACCCCAAGCAGGAAGTATCCCGATTGCGCGATTGAGGAATAGGCCAGAAGGCGCACCACGTTGTCCTGGACGAGCGCCGCGAGGTTTCCGTAGGTCATCGTGAGGGCTGCGAGTCCCGCGATGACCAGAGGCCATAAGGTCGCTTCAGCCGGCAGGTCTCGCACGATCTGGACCAGGGCGAAGATGCCACCGACCTTGGTGACGATGGAGAGGAACGCCGCTACCGAGACCGGGCCGCCGTCGTAAGCGTCGGGCGCCCAGAAGTGGAACGGGACAAAAGACGCTTTGTATCCGAGACCGATGAGGACTGCGGCGAAACCGAAGGCAGCCGCGGGCGGCGCGTCGGTAAGTTCTCCCAACTCCGATAGTAGGGTAGAGCCCACGACCCCGAACCAGTACGTGAGGCCGAAGATCATGACCGCCCCGGTGACGGAGCCGAACACGAAATACTTCAATGCAGCCTCGGTGGCGCGGTCGTCGCGCGGGTAGGCGACGAGGGTGAACGTCGCCAGACTGGAGAGGAGCACGCCGAGCACGAACAACATCACGTCGCCCGCCCCCGCGAGCACTAGCGCGCCCAGGAGCGCGAAGACCAGCAGACTGTACACCGTGCCTTCGCGGTCGGTGTCGCGAACTTCGATGCGGGCGAGAACTGCGGTCAGCGCCGTCGTTGGTGAAAGGAGGATCACGGCCCACACGCTAAGGTCGTCTATCCGGTAGGTTTCCATGAATACGGTCGTCTCCGTGCCGATGAGCGGTATCGCGAGGACTGTTGCCACGAGCAGTCCGATGACGGCGAACGGCAGCGAGATCTTGGGCAGGTGCAGCATCTCGAAGGACAGGGCGCCCACGGCGGTGAGCAGTACGGCCAGCACGGGCGCCAGCAGCGCGAGGTCCTGCGACATCTGACTCATGCTCACAGGCCTATGGCCTCCGTCGCCCGGTGGATCATGCCGAGCAGCAGGAACGGCGCCACCCCGATCAGGACGGTCAGCGCCGCAATCGGAGCTATGGTCAAGATCTCCCGCCTATTGAGATCTTTCATCTCTTGCCAGCGTTCGGAAGGCTTGCCCAGGAAGACGAGTTGTATCGCCCGCAGGTAGAGTCCGGCGGTGATGACGATGCCGAGAACCGCGATCACGGCTATCGGATAGACCCGGAGCGTGCCGAGGAAGACCTGGAACTCGGCCGGGAAATGGGCCAGCCCCGGCAGGCCGAGCGAGGCGAAGGCGGCGAGTATAAAGAGCCAGCCGAGGCCGGGTACGACTCGCAGCAGCCCGCCCATCTCTCCCATGTCGCGGGTGTGGGTCCGGTCCTGGAGCATCCCGACGAGCAGGAAGAGCGCGCCGGTGACTACGCCGTGGCTCACCATCTGCAAGACCGCCCCGTCGAGGGCTAGCGCCCGGACGCCCGAATCCGTCGCCGCTGCGGCCACGGCGACGCCGAGTACGACGTAGCCCATGTGGTTGACGCTGGTGTAGGCGATCAGACGCTTCAGGTCCGTCTGTCCCAGCGCGACGAACGCCCCGTAGAGTGCGGTGAAGACGGCGAGCGCCGCCACGTATGGAGCCGCCGCCCGGAAGGCGTCGGGTGTCATCTGCAGGGCGAAGCGGATCAGGCCGTAGGTGCCGAGCTTCAGCAGGACGCCGGCCAGGATCACGCTTCCGGCCGTGGGAGCCTCGACGTGGGCCGCCGGCAGCCACGTGTGTACCGGGAAGATAGGAGTCTTTACCGCGAAGGTAATGAGCATGGCGATAAAGGCGAGCATCGCCGCCAGGCCCGCTAGCGGCGGCGACTCTATGAACACCCGCATGTCGAAGGTGCGCGGGTCACTGCCCAAATACAGGCCCAGTATGGCGAGCAAGAGCGGGAGGCTCCCCAAGAGTGTGTAGAGAAAGAACGTGAGCGCCGCCCGCTGGCGTCCTTCGTAGCCCCAGTCGGCGATGATGAAGTACATCGCGACCAGCGTGATCTCGAAGAAGACGTAGAAGAGTATCGCATCCAGCGCCACGAAGACCCCAAGGCTCGCAGTCTCCAGCAGCAGGAACAGCGCCACGTAGGAACGCACCCGCTCCGTGACCTTCACCGAGAAGATGAAGGAGACGAAGAAGAGAACCACCGTCATCAGGACCAACGGCAGGCTGATTCCGTCGACACCGACCCGGTATGCGGCCCCGAGCGACGGCATCCAGGAGATCTCCTCCACCTGCGTGAACCCCGCCCCGGCTCCGCGAACCCACATCCAGGCCGCCCCGAGCAAGGTAAGCCCAGAGACAACTATGCCTACCGCATGCGCGCCGCGGGGTGAGATGCCCGGCAGCGCAACGAGCAGCATAGCTCCCAAAAGCGGAAGAAACAGTGTCAAGGATACGAGTGGAAACATTCAGTAGACCTTTCTAAAAAACCAGTGTGCCGACGGCGACGAAAGTCAGGATCAGGACGCCGCCGGCGACGGCCAGCAGCAACTCCTTGTGGACTAGGCCCGTCTGGAGCCGACGAGCGCGCAGGCCCAGATCCCGGACCCCCCGTACCAGGGCGAATATGAGGCCGTCTATACCCTTTTCGTCCGTAAACCTCGAAGCCTGCGCAACCGCGAGCCCTGCGCGTCCGACGCCGAGCACACCCCGGTGGATGCTGTCGTCGAAGGTATCCGCGGCACGTGCCACGGCGAGCGCCGGCCGGGCGACGAGTTGCTCGAACCCGCCGCCGATACGAAAACCCTTCTCGGCGTACGCGCGCAACGGGCCGAGGAGGCTATCGGCGGGTACGAACCATCCTAGCGCCAGCCCGCCGAGCGCCACGGCGATGCCGACCACCACGATCAGCAGGCCCTTCGGGAGCTCGTCCCCGATGAGCCCGGCGAGCGGTTCCAGCGCGAAGCCCAGGACGGCCGCCAGCGCGACGAGTCCAGCTAGCCCGGCGCCCATCCAGACGATCCCGGCGACCGGCTCGTCCTGTGCTGCGCCTTTCCAGAGGATTCGCAGCGCCCGGGCGACGTAGATCCCGGTCAGCGCGGTCCCTACGAGGGCAAGCGGGAAGAACAACCACGCGGAGGGCGATGCGAACGTCGCTGCCAGAACGGCGTCCTTGGACCAGAAGCCGGCGAGTGGCGGCAGGCCGGCGAGCGCCAGACCCGCTACAGCGAAACCGGCGAAGACGAAGGGTCGCTCGCGCCCAGTTCCGGCGAGCTCCGAAAAGTCCGTGGAGCCACGGGCGTGCTGGAAGACGCCGGAGCCGAGGAAGAGGGAGCTCTTCATGGCTGCGTGGGCGGTAAGGTGGGCGAGGGCGGCCACGGGCGAGCCCGCGCCGACGGCCAGCAACATAAACCCGTACTGGCTGGAGGTGGAGGCAGCGAGCAACCTCTTCAGGTCACGGTCGGCGACGGCCATGACGCCGGCCACCACGGCCGTAATGCCGCCAAGAGCGCCTACGACGAGCAGTGCTCCCGGCGGGAACAGCGGGAAGGTGCGTATGAGCAGGATGGCGCCGGCGGCGACCAGGGTAGCCGAGTGGAGCAGGGCGGAGACCGGGGTAGGGCCGACCATCGCGGCCTGGAGCCAGCCCTGCAAGGGCGTCTGGGCGGACTTGCCCGCCGCCGCGAGTAGCAACAGTAGGCTTGCGACGAGGGCGGCGGTTCCGCCTATTTCCAAAGTGCGGGAAATTTCGCTGGTCCCGGTTTGCGAGATAAGGATGAAGATGCCGACGTAGAGCCCGAGGTCGGCGGTGCGGGTGTAGAGGAATGCACGGTTCGCCGCCTCGGCAACTCCATCCTCCCGGTACCAGAACCCGATCAGCATGTAGGAGGCCAGTCCGATCATCTCCCAGGCCGCGAGCAGCAACACCCAATCGCCGGCGAGCACCAGCGTCTCCATCGCGGTGACGAAAAAAGACATCTGGGCGAAGAAACGGACCTTGCCGCCTTCCTCCTTCATGTAACCCACGGCGTAGAGCATCACGAGCGCACTCACGAACGCCACGATGGCAGCGAGCACCGCCGTCAGGGGCGTCGCGGTGAGGCGCAGTGGGAGGTCTGGTAGTCCCGGCAGCGTAGCCGCGTAGCGCGCGCCGCCGGCGACGTTGACGAGCATGATCATTGCGCCGATCAGGGAGACACCGACGCCCAACAGGGCGAGCACGGGGGCGGAGCGCCGGATCAGCAGTATCGCTACCATCGCTGCCAATGGACCGAGTATTGTCAAGGCGACGAAAGTCATCCTTTGAGGTCCCGAGCTTCTTCCATCTCGATCGAGCCTTTGTAGCGGAAGCGGGCGGTGCCGACTCCGAAGCCGACCGCCATCTCGAGCGCCATCACGGTCATCACTATCAGGACAAACATCTGGCCGGAGTAGGCCTCGGGGTGCAGGAAACGCCAGAAGGCGACCAGGTTGACCATTGCGCCGCCGAGCATCAGCTCGACGCCCATCATGATCATGACCAGGTTCGTCTGCGATAGCGCGCCGTAAACCCCGACGCCGAAGAGTATGGCCCCGACGATCAGGGCGACCAGAAACGTAGCCATTACTGTCCCCCCCTCTCCAAGGCCACGGCGATGGTGGCGATCATGGCCGTCAGGATGGTGACGCCAGCCGTCTCGAATATGAGCATGGATCGTCCCATCAGCTCTATCCCGAGGTCGTGCACCTGCTTGCCGGGACCGGGTACGGTATCGGACACTACTTGCCAGCTAACCAAGAAAGCCAGCCCGATGGCGAGTAGCGCGGAGATAACGCCGGCCACCTGTGAGAGGCGCTTCTGGTGCGTCATGTCCATTCCCATGAGGCCCCCCGGGTCCATCATGTACATCACCATGAAGATCGCCATAATCGCCATCTCGGTCCCCATCATCATGATCTGGAGCACCCCGAGGAACTCGGTCTGCATCGCCAGGAACATCGCGCCGATGGCGGCCTGCGAGAACAGGAGCGCCAGTGCCGACCGAACCATCGAAGAGGTGGTAAAGACCACGACGCCGAACCAGATCGCCGCTACCCCGAAGAGTCCTACGAAGATCGGCTGTAAGATCGTTTGTAGCATCACTTATCCACCACCAATAGAGCGATACCGACGTAGAGGATGTTGAGCAGGGCGAGCGGGATGCCGAACTTCCAGAACCACTGCAGCATGTGCTCTTCACGGATGCGGGGGACGTACCGACCGGCGAAGAGCATCGCCGCCGCGACGAGGAGCGACTTGCCCAGCGTCCAGGCCCACGGCGGTAGTACTGGGCCGAGCCAGCCGCCCAGGTAGAAGACCGTGATCGTCACGGAGAGGGTCACGACGAGCACCAAGCGGGCCAGGCGCATGATGGCCAGTCGCGCTCCCGTGTACTCGGCCATCACACCGCCCGCCAGCTCGCCCGGCGCCGTCGGCAGGTCGAACGGCGGCAGAAAACAGACCGCCAGTGCCGCCAGGAAGAAGAGAACGAAGCCTAGAGGCTGGAAGATCACGTTCCACATCGCACCCTGGGACTCTACGATCTGCGTAGTGAAGAGCGACTCGGCCCGCATCGTAACCGCCGTTAGCGGCATGACGATGAGCATGGAGTAACCCACGAGCTGTCCGAGGAAGCGCCAGCCGCCGACCATCGCGTAGACTCCACCCGGCGCCCAGCCGGCCATCACCAGCGCCACCATCACGTAAGCTAGCGCCGCGTTCACGAAGAGCGCGCCCGTTGCGAGGTCCGTGATTATGAGGCCCGGCGAGAGGGGCAAAACTGCTGCGGCTAGTAGGGCCGAGATCAGCAACAGCACCGGCCCGACCTCTAAGAAGATCCTATCGGAGCTCCGGGTGATGATCGACTCCCGTCCCAGCAGCGCCACAGCATCCAGCGCCGGCCCCGCAGGTTGGAAACGCCCGTTCGTGGCCCAGCCTTCGAGAACCGCAACCACATAAGCCCCTGCTAGCAATACAATTATGACTACCGCCGTCGTCACCGCGACATCTCCCAGGGTGATAGGTCCAGCGATCCCACGCCGACCAGCGCATCGGCTACTTCCTGGCCTACCGTCACGGCCTCGATCAACTGGACGTTACGCATCGAAGGTGCTTCGAGCACCGTAGCGGTCACCTCCCCATCTTCCAGAGTAAGGTTTAGCGTCGCCCTACCGCGCGGCGTCTCTATCGTGGCAGTGCCCGTACCGCAAGAAGCTTTGCTCAGCAGGTAGCCCATCTCGGTTATCGCCCCGGCTTCGAGTACGAGTTCGAGGCTCTGCTTTATCTCTTCTAGCCGGAGTTGAAAGCGCGCTAGGGCGTCGTTGCCGTTCCGAACTATAGGTGAGAAACCGAGATTTCGGTACGTCGTATCATCTGATCGCACATCGGTCTCGAACCCGGTGGAGCGTGCCACTGGACCGGATGCGCTATGCACATTACCACTATCCAGAGCCCCGATGCCCCCGAGCTTGCTCTTGAGCAAAGGTGTCCTAAGCACTGCCCGAACGAACTTTTCTATCACGCTCCTTACTCGTTCAATCTCACCGAGGCTCTCTGCCCGGAGGAGTGTCAGTTGGAGCCGGGCCGCCCGTTGCGAGAGAGACCCGTCGCCGATCAAGTAGCCGAAGCTCGCCACCCATCCCAAATGGCTCGCCGCCCGTTCGCGCTCCAGGGTGCCGATCTGCGCCATCGTATACTCGCTTCTAACGCCCGTCCTAGCCGCATTCTCAACAGCCTGGCAAGCTAGTAGCTGGTAGGCGACCGGCGTTAGCGGATCGAGGTTCGCGGCGCGTTCGACGATACTTTCGACCGGGCCACACAGGATATCTGATAGCACATGACCTTCTATACCGAGCTCTACCTCCGTCTCGGCGACAGTATCGCCGTCGAGCGTGAAGGTGAAGGAGAAGCCACCGGGGAGACCCGGAAACAGCGGTCCGTAGGGGGCTGGGACCCACTCCATGATCAGGCCATCGCCACTCACCGGCATTCCCTCGGTCATCTCGATCATGGACATGAAGCTTTCGAGCTGGGCTTCGCCTATCTCTTTCTCTTCGGATTCGTCCTCTTCAGAGTTATCTTCCTGATCCCCCTGCTCAGATTCGTGTTCGTGCTCTTCTCCGTGATCGTGGTGCATGTGACCGTGGTCCATTCCTCCTTCGTCGTCTTCGTCTTCCTGGACCACTTCGGCCTCGAAATCCTCTATCTCGGGTGCGAAGGCGCCTTCCGCAAAGGTGCGGCGTAGCTCTTGCACGCCGCTAGCTAGCGAATCCTGATTCAAGGCCACTGACACGTCAGGTTCGGAAAGCGGGCCTACGTCCGCGGTGCCCACCGCGAACACTGCGCGGGGACGCGGCATCTGCGAGTAGGCGACGGCGGCCGCATCGCGGAGTCCCTCCGGCAGTTCACCAACGAGTAGCAGCACGCTCGCGTGCCGCGGCGTATCGACGATCTGGAGTCCTGCACCCTCGATGTCCAGGCTATGGGCTCGTGCGACATCCGGTCCGGGGACGACGAACGCGTTTAACCGGCGGGCCATAGCCCGTGCAACTATTCTGTGGAACCAAGTCGGTTCCACCTGTCGCGCCCCGGAGATCATCGCTGTCTCCTGAAGGCTCCCTGGCTCCAGCCGTAGAGAAGTCCCAGGTAGAGAATCCCTAGAAATACTCCCATGTCGAGCAGCGCCTTCAAGCCGAGCTCCCGGTAGACCACCGCCCACGGATACATGTACGCCATCTCCATGTCGAATGCGAGGAACAACAGGGCGTAGCCATAATAACGTACGTGATACCGGGCCCATACAGGGTCTCTGGAGAGCTTGCCGGAGGTGGCCGGCACGTCCTTGCCAGGCTCTTGGCGCGTCTTTCCGAGCGAACGGGCGATGCCGTAGACACTCAGAACGAACCCCACGGTACCGACGACCATCCCCAACAACAACGCGTACTGCTGCAAGGCGCTCATTTTGAAACCACCCAAAAATCCACGGTCACTCCCGCTTTAGAGTCTCTATCTATGCTAGCTGATGATGGTTTTCTCAACCGAGCAAGTCCGAGCATTGTATACCCCTGCCCCCTATACGAAAACCCCTGATTCAAAAATGGTTCTTTTTAGATACGGATGTAAGAGGAACCATCCCGGACATCTATCACTCTTAGAGCGTAACGCGTATCCCACCTTTAAGACAGAGCGTAGTGGAAGGTTAGAAGACGAGTTAGATCCGAAAGCCCTGCGCTATGGTAGCGAGCAGCAGGATAATTTTCATTCTAGCGGAGGACTGTCCGATGCAGATCCGGGGGCTGTATCAGGCACTCTTGCGGACAAGCTCCCGCTCGATAGCGGGCCGGTCGAACCCGACGATCCACTTGCTCCCGATCTTGACGACCGGGACGCCCATCTGTCCCGTCTTTTTGACGAGGTCTCTAGCCGCCCGCTCATCTTTCTCGACGTTGACTTCCTTGAACGGAACCCGATTCTCCTTGAAATACTTCTTCGCCCGCTTGCACCACGAGCAGGAAGAGGTAGTGAACAGAACGACCTTTGTCATGCTTCTCGCCTCCTACAACGCTTCCAACGCCCGACCGAGCCGTTCTTCTGCTTCCTCGGCGATCCGGGCGAGCGACTCGTTACCCACTACGTCAAGCATGGTCTTGGGGTCAACCGCGGCCACCACGCTGCCCTCTTCGTCTTCGTACACGATGACGTTGCACGGCAACAGGAGCCCGAGCTCGTACTCCTCTTCGAGCCCCTGGTGGGCCAGGTTCGGGTTGCAGGCGCCGAGTATCTTGTACTGGCGGTAGTCGAGGTCCAACTTCTCCTTCATCGCCGCCTTTATATCGATCTCGCTCAAGACGCCAAATCCCTCTTCCTTGAGCGCCGCCGTCGCCCGCTCCTCAGCTTCCGCAAAGGAGACACCCTCCAACCGTACCCGCGAACCGTAACCGTGCGAAGTCTCTACTGCAGCCATCTTTGCCTCCTGATCTCTGATGCTACTTACATCTATCTCTATCTGATCATTTACAACATTATATCGCCATGCAGCAAATTATATAGCTGCGGTAGATAGCCGGTCGAGGCGGTTGAAGTTCTCTGGCTGTTTCAAGCATCAGGCTCGAAGGTCAGGAGCAGCATCTCCTTGGAGCGGGCGACGGTTCCCTGGAGCGCGGCCTTTTCTTGGGTTTGCTGTTCGGAGAGGATCTCATCGAGCTTTGAGAAGGGTACAAAGGTTCGGTCTACGTTCGGGGTGGTGTGAGAGGGGGCTACAGGAAAGAATCTTTCCGTCCAGATCCGGTGCGCCTCGGCGGCGGGTAGGACATTGCCCCCGTGGTTTTCCGCCATACGGTGGACACCTTCCTCGACCTTTTCCGACCGCTCTCTCGGGTACGCCCCGAAAAGGAGAAATTTTTCTCCGAGTCCGCGAGCCTGTGCCATCTTCGGGTTCAGAAAAGACAAATGCCAGAGTGGGAGGTTAGCTTCGACTGCGTCCTTAACGGCACGGAGCAGTGGATCCGACCCTTCGAAGGCGACGGCGAACGGCGTGTCAGTGTTCGCGGTCCGCGTCCGAAGTTTCGCGCCGACGGCAACGGCTTTGGATTCTCCTGGTTCCATGAGGGTTTTCAAGTCTTCGCCAGTCATCTCGTAAAGCTCACCGCCGGGCAACACCACGTTCGCCGAGATCACGTTCTCGCTCAACCAACCGTACTCGAAAGAACCGACTCCGAGCCCGTCCGTGGTCAGCCAGCCGCCCACGGTGGCGCGGGGCGCGCTCGTGGGGTAGACGGCGAGGCCAAGACCCCTGGCGCGTAGTTCGTCCTCCAACTCCAACCACACGGTCCCCGGCTCCGCCTCAATCCAGGTTTCGTCGCCCTCGGGGAGCTTCGTGTGACGCATCAAATCGAAGCGTACCAGTAGGCCGCCATTCTCCTCCATTGCGTCAGGGGACGTTCCGGCGCCCAGCGGTATGAGCGGGATGGAGTATCGTTGAGCCGTCTCAGAGAGGATCTGTACCTCCTCTACGTTCAGCGGCATTGCGGTGGCTATGGCATCTTCGGAGCCGGGCTCGTGTTCGTCGGACTTTAGCCGGTCCCCAAAAGTCTTTTCGAGTTCTTCTAGTGCTTCCCGGTTTGGGGTTTCCTTCATCAGCGCCTCCGTGTATTTGGGTTTACCAGATAGGCTACCGTCGAGAAACGGGTTGTTCCTGATCTATCTTGATGATTGTCTTATCTAATTTGACTATTTTTGGTCATTCTGCACCAATTATTTGGGCCAATTTGACCAGTCAGCCTCCAACGACTCCTAGTAGAGTTTCTTGTGCAAGAAAGACAATCCTAGATGCCCGCTTTGTAGCAGCAGAGAGGAGCCGGGATGGTAAAGGACACAGACAAACATCTCGTCGGCTCGCACATCCTGAAGGCCCACAGGACCGTAAGGGGCGAGCACCAGCTCGCGGAGTACGTAGCACAACTCAGCTTGGGCGAGTGCGGAGAGATCCTGTCGGCCGCCGATATGGACCTGGCCTCCCTGGCGGCGCGCCATCCGGAATGTCGGGTCTTGTCAGACGAAAAACGCACCTTCGAAGAGGTCATAAGGATCTGGACACTCTACGTCCTATCCGGGGTCGAAGATGGCTAGAGGTAGCCTAAGACTGTCTGTTTGACAGACAGTCTTTCAGTCCTCGGGACGTTTGGAGAAAGTCTGGCGTGCGGCGCGCAGCACACCTATCGACCCGAAGAATGCACCGAGTAACGCCAGGGGCCAAGCAAGAAGGCGCGGGAAACGCGCGGCCAGCAGAGATGAACCCAGCAGTGTTGCGCTGGCCGCCGCGGCGATAGCCCGCTCGTGAGTTTCGAGCGGGGTGGTGCTCTTTTGCAGGGCTGCGCTGCCCACCCTGACCGCCGTGGCCGACGCGCCTGTACCGCTTCCGACTACGCCGCGCTTCGTGCGGCGGCCCGTCTTGTCTATGGGACGCTCGGGATGAACCTTCTGTCGTCGGGCCGTCGAGAGTAGGAGAACCTCTCGGGCACTGGAAAGGTCTTCTTCGAACAGCTCCTCCATTTTACAAGCGAAGTCCGGGTCTTCGGCCACCAGGTCTATCTCCCAGTTGGCGGCGAGGCTGCTGAGGTTCAGGTTCGTGGAGCCTACTTTCGACCACCAGCCGTCGGCCACGACGGTTTTGGCGTGGATCATTGGTCCACCGTACTCGAAGATACGGACCCCCGACTCCAGAAACTGCCGGTAGCCGGTTCGAGAGAGCGTGCCGATCCGGGGTAGGTCGTTGGTAGCCGGCACTAGCACCCGCACGTCTACTCCGTCTTTGGCGGCGGACATTAGAGACTGGGTGAGGATCGGCATGGAGAGAAAGTAGGCGTCGGTGATCCAGAGCCGATTCTTCACCCCCGCCGTTAATAGCTCCAGCATCCGCAACATGCGCATCCGGCGCGGCTCCTGCACGACGATCCGTACATCCACGTCTCCCGTTCGCTTTATGCGCGTCGCATCGGGGCGTTCTTGCACGGGCAACGGCTTGCCATATTCGTCCCACACGTCGGCGAACGCACGCTCCACGTCGGCCACCGCGGGACCGGACACGCTCACGGCGGTGTCTCGGAATAAGAGATTGGTTTCGGGCGACCGGACCAGCCAGCCGTCGGAGATGCAGACGCCACCCGTCGAGGCATAGCGTCCGTCTACGGCGAGCAGTTTGCGGTGGTCGCGGCGGGCCACGCCGAACGGCGCGCCGAGCGTCGGTGGGTTTACGGCCCGAACCTCCACGCCCGCCTCGCGCATGCCGTTCCAGAAGGACCGCGGCACGCCCAGGCATCCGAACCAGTCATAGAGTACCCGCACGTTTACACCCTGAGCAGCCTTCTCACTCAGGGCTTCGGCGAAGCGGTGTCCGGTATCGTCCGCTTTGAAGATGTAGTTGTCCAGATGAACCCAGCGCTCCGCACCATCTATGGCCGTGAGCCAGTCGTCGTAGGTGGCAGGACCATCTTTGAGCAGCGTGAGCCGGTTGCCCTCGCGCAACGGGGCGTCGCTGGTCCGGGTCACGGCTTCGTATATCCGTCCCGGCTCTTTCGTTCTGAGTTCTACGCCGGGAGAGGAATCTCGACCTCTATTCACTACACACCTCCTGAGCGCCCGCGGGGCGAAACCCGGTCATTTGCAAAGGATACCTTGTATGTGGTCGGGATGAAGCGACCATAGAAGCTTCCCGGTGTCGAAACTAAGAACGCCTGAAAGCGCTGCGAACGGCGTCGGCGATTTTACGTAGAAGGCCGGACCCGCGTTTGTGTTTGCGTCCGCGCTCCTGCGGCGGGTTGGCGTCCACGCCGATCTCGTCCATCCGCGTCACCCACAGTTCGTGTACGAGTACGTTCAGGGCCGCCACCAGAGGCACGGCGAGCACAAATCCCAGAACCCCGAAGAGGAGGCCCATGAGGAAGATGGCGAAGACAACGACGGCCGGATGCAACTCGACCGCCCGGCTCATTACGAGTGGGTAGATCAGGTCGGACTCCACTTGCTGAATGAGCAGGTAGGCCAGCACCACCCAGACAGCGTCCAGGGGATTTATCGTCAGGGCGACCAGGACCGGCGGTATCACCGAGACGAACGGCCCGACGTAGGGCACGAAAGACACCAAAGCCGTGATCAATCCGAACAGGACCGGGAAGGGAAGGCCGATGAGGGCGAGCACGACGGCGGAGAGCGTGCCCAATATAGCCATATCTACGAGCTGACCCAGCAACCAGTGCTGGACCGTCAGATACACCTTCCGAAGGATCCCCCGGACCCGTTCGCGCTCTCTAGCAGGGAACATAGAGACGAAGCCGTTTACCAGTGGGGCCGGTCGCATCACCGAGTAGACGCCCACCAAAAGCACAACGATGGCCAAGGATATTACGCTCGCAGCGCTGGAACCTACGTTGGCGACCGTTGTCAGCGAGATGTTGGATAGGTAGCCAAGTATTGTTTGGGGCAGTTGTTCGGGGTCCAGGTCTATTCCGGCTGCGCCCAGGCCCAGGGCGTTTTGGGCGTCTTCTATAAGACTGCTCACCTCGTCTGCGATCCCGGGTAGGTCGGTCGCCAACTGGCGTACCTGGTTCGCCACGGTCGGGGCTGCTATTCGCACCGGAAGCGGGAGAAGCACGAATAGCGCCAGGATCACCGCCAGCGTCGCCCAGACCCGGGAGAGCCCCCTACGGGCCAGATAGTCTACCGGCGCGCTCAGAATGATAGCCAGGAGCATCGTAGATAGCAGGACCAGCACGACCACCCGAATCGGGTAGATGAAATATATCCCGAGGCTGAGCAAGAGCAGTGAGGCGAGTGCGACATAAACGCGGCGTCCATCTCTGGGTGAAGCACCTGTCAAGTTTCCTACCGCCTCCAGTCGCCCTACCCGGATTCTTCAGCTCTCAGGATACTAGCTTCCTCAGGTTTCGGTCAGTTCAGCTATACGATGACTATAAGCCCAACGTCTTTTCGAGAATGGCGCCCAGCTTTGGGTGTGAGGCCTGGTCAAGTACGTTCAGCGCCTGAATTCCGGAGAGCTTTTCGATCAGCTCGATGCCGGCTTGCGTACTGGTGGCGAGGCCGGTCACGAGATCCGGCCGGTTTCCGAAAGCCTTCGTTACGCCCGTTACGGCGTACGGGTCTGAGGCGGAGAGCACGGTGCAGCGAATATTGTCGCCGAGCTCTTCGATGGCCGTGGCCCCGTTGTAGGGCTCCAGGGGCGAGGCGCCAACCTCCGCGACGAGCACGTCCGCCTCGACGGCGGCTATCCGGGAGAGCAGGTTTCTGAGTAGCTTGCGGTAATCGTCCGGCGGCAACACGGTCGAAGGAAGACCCGCATCCACGAAATCGAAGATGTGGTCGGCCCCGGCGTCCTGCATGCTCAGTATGTCCCGATAGCGACCGGCCCCGGCGAGCTTGGCCCCGATCGATTTCAGCCCGGCTTTCCTGAGTTGGCGCACCACGACCTTCGCCGTGGTCGTCTTGCCCGCAGACATAGAGGTCCCAACTAGCAACACCACCGGGAGATCGAAGACCTCCCCCGTGGCCGGCGGCACGAAGTCTTGCATGGTAATTTTCTCATTGTTCACCATAACGTGGCCCTTGTAGAGCAGAGAAGGTAGCGACGGGAGTATGGCGGATCGCGAGGTAGCCTTGCCGAAGAGTCCCGCGCTGGTCAGCGCCTCCATCATCCGATCTTGCCCGATACCCTGCCAGCCGCCGACGGCTTCGAGGGTCGCGTAGCGAACCCCGAAAGCGCCCACTACCAGGTCTCCCTCCACGATCTCGACCATGCGGCCCGTAGCTAGTTCTATCCGGGAGAGCCTGTTGGGGGGCGAGACTACCTCCCCCACCACGTAGTCGCCGCTCTGCCATCCACGACGCGTCACCGGTTCTACGGTGAAGGATCTCTCTTCGAGGTCGGAGATCCTGGTCAGCGACGCAAAGAATTTCTTCTCCTTCATTAGCTGCTCCTTTCCCTAATTTCCCTCAAAGACGGCTCCATCAGCAACAAGGCGAGCAGGGCGCACCGCTCGACCATCCTGTCCGGGTAGACGAACTCATAAGAGGCGTGCGCCCCGTCGCCGACGGCCCCGAGGCCGTCCAGGGTCGCGGTAAAGAGGCTCGTAGTGTTCCCGTCGGAGCCGCCACCCGCCATCCCTTCTTCCAACTCTATGCCGAGGTCACTACCAAGCTCCCGCGCCCTCTTCCAGAGCACCTGGTTGCGCGGGGTCCGCTCTAAGGGCGGACGGCCTATACGCCCCTCCACCTTCAGAGAAACGCCCGGCGTTATGGGTTTGAGGCTCAGAATTTCTTCTTCCACGCGAACAGCCTCTTCCTGGTCGGGGACCCGAACGTCCACCACGGCCCGGCTCTCGGGGGCGATGACGTTCGGGCTCAGGCCGCCGTCTATCGTGCCGACGTTTATGCTCGTACCGCGCACGGGATCGTTCAGGGCAAAGAGCGCCTGGATCAGGTACGAAAGCTCCAAGATGGCACTCGCGCCGCCCTCCGGGTCGAGCCCCGCGTGCGCCGCCTCCCCCACCACGGTCAACGAGTAGCGTCCCACGCCCTTGCGGGCCGTCTTGATCTTACCCTTCGGTCCTAACGAAGGCTCCAGCACAAAGGCCCGATCAGCGACGCGGGCCAAATAGCGAACATAGCGCTTCGAACTCCGGCTGCCCACCTCTTCATCCGAGTTTACGAAGACCACCGGCGTTACGGATGGCTCCAGCCCTAGCGCCGCCAGCGCCTTCAGGGCAAAGATCATCTGGGCCAGACCACCCTTCATGTCATAGACACCCGGCCCCCGCACTACCCCGTCGCCGACCTCGACCGGCATCTCTTTCAGCGTCCCGACCGGCCATACGGTGTCGCAGTGTCCCAGCAACAGCTGTACGGGCGCGTGACGCTCCCGCTGACGGGGTCTCGCATATAGGTGTCGTCCGCCCGGATGCGCCGGGAGGTATCGCACCGAGTAGTCGAGTTTGGAAAGCTCGTTGTGGAGGATCTCCAGCACCGCCTTCTGGGACTCAGGCTCATGGGAAGGGGATTCAATAGTCGCGAGCCGCGCCAAAAAGTCCACCAGCTCCTGCCGGTGTCCCCGAAGATAGTCCAACAACCCGGTAGCCATCGTCACGGTCGCTACCTCATGAAACCGGATGGGAACGGGAATGAGTAACTCTCCCCGACGGGTGAGTAGCGCCCGGGACTCAGATAAGCCAGGAGTGGGAACTCGTGGATGAGGTCCTGGTCGTCCCTCTCGGAGTCCCGGAGGTAATCCGGGCACACGTGGGCCGCCACGATGCGGCCGGCGATCAGGCTGTTCTCTCCGAAATCATCTACCACCCGCTCCAACGCACATTCGAGGAACAGGTAGCCATCCTTGACGAAGACCCCGTCTACCTCGTTTGCGGGGAGAGTGGGCAGGGCGTCAACCGATGGTTTACGGCCGCCATCCTCGCGCGGCGTCGCGGCGAGGCTC
>JBARZO010000062.1:0-3915 GCA_049650165.1 Rubrobacteraceae bacterium | reverse complement strand
TCCTCGGACCTCGTGAGTCACTACTCCGGGCCGAAGGACCACCGGGACGGTGGTGATGTGCGCGAAGCATTCGTCCGGGCTTGGGAGAAGGCCAAGGAAACCCGCGGCTGGGAGCTGCGTCCGGGAGCCGGAGTATTGTCGCTCCCGGAGCAAGAAGCTGCACTCGTGCCGGACTTCACCCTGAAACATCAGGAGGCGGAAGAAGAAGTGCATATAGAGATATTGGGGTTCTGGTCAGAGCGGACTTTGGTGGACCGGGTGGCCCTGATCCGGGCTTCAGAGGAAAGAGGCCACCGGATTTTGATCGCCGCCTCCGAAAACCTCGGCACTTCATCTCAAGTGCTCGCCGGGGCAGTGGAAGGAACGGTAATACCGTTCAAAAATCGTCTCAAGGTGAAAGATCTACTGGATGCCGTCAGTTCAGAAGCGACGTCCCCGGCTCCTTGATCTATCGCGGGCTACGAGAAGATGACCGTGTAGAAGTAGATCACAGCCAGAGCCCCGGAAACCACAACCAGGACCAGACCCAGTCGCTTCACCAGCATCGAACGCTCATCCAACCTCGTTGCTTCCACGAGCATCCCCAAGCCCATCACCATAAATATGGATGCGAGCAGAAACTGACCAAGGATCAGAAATAAAACACTGGTACAAGCAAACCCGCCTACGGCCACCCATCGGAAGGTCTGCGCCTCACTACTTCGTATTGGACGATCCCGATTCATCTCCTCCCCAGTTTACATTCTTGGCGCAGGGGCTGCGGATGATGGCCCACGTTAACCCTGCTGGTCCTCAGGACGAATAACTTCTAACTCCTCTTCCTCATCGAAGTCCAGCAAGTAGACTTCGCCCCGCTCGTTGAAGTCGTACCGCGAGCGGGGTAGCAGGCCATCAACCGAGTCATCGACCTCGACCCCGGTGACGAGCCTGCCCTGTCCTTTACAACGCCGACACTCGAAGGGACGCCAGGCGGAGCCATCATCGCCCCGCCCCTCACAGTTCGGACACTGGCGCGAAGCCGTGTATCGGATGGTTAGCTTACGTACCATCCGCCGGCCCAGCTGCTTTCGCAGAGCATATTCCTTTCACCGCCAGTAATCGTTCGCTAGCGCCAGCTATTCAGGTAGTTGTTCTGCTCCTCCGTCAGAGTTTCCGGTTCAACGCCAAGCGTGGCGAGCTTGATGCGG
Source organism: Rubrobacteraceae bacterium (assembly GCA_049650165.1). Taxonomy (GTDB): domain Bacteria; phylum Actinomycetota; class Rubrobacteria; order Rubrobacterales; family Rubrobacteraceae; genus SIRX01. The sequence goes on along the minus strand of JBARZO010000062.1, from coordinate 2,728 downwards.
GCGACCTGTTCGTCAATCTCCGGGGGGAGTGCCTGTATGCCACGCTCGAAGTCTTTTGCATGGCTGGCGAGATGATGGATACCTAGCGCGTGCAGGGCGAAGGTGAGGTCCATTATCTCGACCGGGTGCCCATCCCCCGCGCCGGAGTTTAGCAGCCGGCCGCGGGCGATAACGTGTATGTGACGACCGTCCGGCATCTCGTATTCGGTTATGTTCTGGCGCACCTCGCGCTCGTCGACGGCCATTTCCCGCAGAACCGCCATGTCGAACTCGTGGTCGTAGTGGCCGGCGTTTGCCAGGATCACACCATCCTGCATCCGCTCGAAATGGTCCCCGTTCAGCACCTTCAAGTTACCCGTGCCGGTAAGGAAAATTTCCCCGACCTCGGCGGCTTGCAAAGAGTTCATGACCTCGTAGCCTTCGGAGTAGGCCTCTAACAGCTTGATCGGGTCGGGCTCGCACACGACGACCCGCGCCCCGAAACCCGCAGCGTACTTGGCGAGACCCCGGCTAACCCACCCGAAGCCCATCACCACTACCTTCTTGCCGGAAAGAAAGAGGTTCGTATTCGCTAGCAGGCTGACTATAGAGGAATGGCCTGTGCCGTAACGGTTATCGAAGAGATGCTTCATCCGCGCCTCGTTGATACCGAGTACCGGGAACGGCAGTACACCTTCGCCCGTCATGGCCTTCACTTTGTGTATGCCGGTGGTCGTAGTTTCGGTGGCGCCTTCTACGTTATCTATGAGGTCGGGGTGGTCCTGGATCAGGCGTCCCACCAACTCCGCGCCGTCGTCGAGAAGGAGATCCGGCTCCGTTTCGAGCGCCATGTGGATGTACCGCTCGAAGTCTTCGTCGCTCGGGTCGTGGGTGGCGAAGACGCGAATGCCCCGGTCCACTAGCCCGGCGCAAATTGCGTCCTGGGTCGAGAGCGGATTGGAGCCCGTGACGGTCACTTCGGCTCCGGCCTCGTGCAGCAGCACCGCGAGGTAGGCCGTCTTCGCTTCCAGGTGAACGGTGACGGCTACTTTGCGTCCGTTTAGAGAGCCATCGGCCAGTTGTTCGCGGGCGATGGTGTTCAGGACCGGACAATGCTGGGCGGCCCAGTCGATCTTGCGGTTGCCCTCTTGCGCGAGCGAAGCATCTTTTATCACGGATTCCTTGATCACTGCTTATCAGCCTCCTTGAGCCTTTGCGAACCTCTTTCTTTCCGTAGTTTACAGGCTGAAGAGAATAAAATCGTCTGAAAGCCGTGTAACCGGTGGCTTGCGACGCGCTGGTCGGCATCGCCTCGGTCCGTTAGTGATCTTTCGTCTGAACCTCGCGCCGCTGCTTCAGCACCTCTGCCAGTATCTGTGGACGGTTGGTCATGATCACGTCCGCCCCGAGGTCCAAGATGCGGCGCATCTCGTCCGGGTCGTCCACGGTCCACACGTCCACCCGGACGCCCCGGTTATGAGCCGCCGCCACAAAGCGTGGGGTGAGAATTTCGATGCCAAAATGTCGCACCGGCACCTGAATTGCAGTGTAGGCCGGCTTCGACAAACGCTCCAACCTCAGTTGGCTAAGCCAGTAGAATACGCCGATCTCGAACTGCGAAGCTGAAGTATGGATCTCCCCCCGGGAAACCTCGCGGAAGCGTTTGTTCAAGCCATGCTTCTGAGAGGCGACCAGCGTTCTTCCCTCAGCTCCCGCCTCTCTTATTACTCGCAGCACGACTTCTTCGATACCCGGCAGGCCTTCTTTGATCTCCACATTCACCACCGCCTCGGGGAATTCTCGGTAAACCACTTCCAGAGTCGGTACCGTGAGACCCAACCCGCGGTACGGGAAGCTAGCTCCTCTATCGCGGCTGAAACGATAACCCGCGTCGAGTTTCGCTATTTCAGGGAGAGGTTTCTCCCTCACGAGCCCGATGCCATCTGTTGTGCGGTCTACTGTATCGTCGTGGATGACGAGTATGGTGCCGTCTCGGCTCATATGGACGTCGAGCTCTACACCCGAAGCGCCTTCCTCCATCGCAAGCCGGAAAGCCTCCAGGGTATTCTCCGGAGCCTTCGCGGAAGAGCCCCGATGCGCCAGGTTCCTCGGCCATTCAGTTCGCTTTGCGGGCCTCTCCCGGCGACAAAGAGCCGCCACCGCAAAGAATCCGGCGATTCCAGCCAGCACAGTCAGAAGAAGACGCTTCGGGCTCACCTGCAAAAAGTAACATACCCGCTGCCAAGTCGGCGTCTCTTATGGCGACACATCGTTGACCCTTTCCGATGCGTACCTTATACTCGCTAGGCTGCCTCGTCGGAGTGGCGGAATTGGTAGACGCGCTAGGTTGAGGGCCTAGTCCCCGTTAAGGGGGTGGGGGTTCGAGTCCCCCCTCCGACACCACCGGAATAACAACGCCAAAGCAACGCTGAAAAGATACAACCTGTAACACAATATACTCTGAAATTTACACCCCGGTGTATACTAAGTGCCGGAGTCGCCTGTTCTCCCCATCCTCCCCGGGCGGCTCCTTTTTTATGCTTTTCTGGGCTCTTTCAAGCAGACAACCGCTCACGGTCGTGGGGTTCGTCCAAGTTCAGCAAGGGTCCTCTCGGCACGATCCTGGTCGGGTTTACGCTCTCGTGGCTCATGTAATAGTGCTGATTTATGTGGTCGAAGTCCACCGTTTCAGCGACGTCTGGCTGCTGGTACAAGTCCTTTAGATAGCCTCCGAGGTTCGGGTAGTCTG
>JBARZO010000061.1:0-5723 GCA_049650165.1 Rubrobacteraceae bacterium | reverse complement strand
GGTCGAAGCCGAGATCTCCCCCCACACGAAAACGGTTATCGTCTAACTGGAGGTACGCGTGGGCAATACGGCGTCCCGAAAGCTCTACGAATCATTTAACTTCGAATCTACCGGTACAAGACCCCGATACTACGGTGACGAGGATGCGTTGCTCATGACCCTTGATCTTCGGGTTCGTCGGTAGACTCACGCTCTCTAGAACTCTCTTCTTTACGACGTAGAAACTCTTCCTTGCTTTCGTACGGCTTGAGTAAGTAGAGTGTCGGGACCAGACAAGCTAGAAAAGAAAAGAAAAGTCCGCCCGCGATCAGGGGATCAACCGGCCCCCGAACGACGTAGATAACGAACATCGCCAGCATTACCAGCGCGATAAATCCGAACATGAGTGAGTACAGTCGCATGGCTACAAGTATATCCCGCCATCGACGGGGCGAAGTGCTATAAAACACCTGTGATCCTGGCTATAGAAACCTCCTGCGACGACACGTGCGCCGCCATTCTGGACGGTCGCCGGACGCTCTCCAACGTCGTCCACACCCAGACCGAACACGCCCGCTACGGGGGCGTAGTCCCCGAAGTCGCCTCTCGCGCCCACCTCGAAAGGTTGGACGGCGTCGTAGAGAAAGCGCTTTCGGACGCCGATACGAGTCTGAATGATATTTCCGGTGTGGCCGTCACCATTCGCCCGGGCCTGATCGGGGCTCTCCTCGTCGGTGTCGCCGCTGCCAAAGGACTCGCCTATTCTCGCCAACTCCCCCTCTACCCGGTAGACCACCTCGAAGGCCACGTCGCAGCCGCCTATCTGACCAGACCCGACTTAGAGCCACCATTCGTAGCCCTCATCGCCTCCGGCGGCCACACCGCCCTCTACGCCGTAGACGCCGACCACCGGATGCACCTCCTCGGCGAAACCCTCGATGACGCCGCAGGCGAAGCTCTGGACAAGGGAGCCCGAATGCTCGGCCTCGGCTTTCCCGGCGGACCGGCCATCTCAAGAACTGCCGCTGATGGAGATCCCGGAAAATACGATTTCCCGGTTGGCCTCAAAGACAAGAAAAACCTCGACTTCAGCTTCTCAGGCCTCAAGACGAGCCTGCTCTACAAACTAAAAGCTATGAATGGAGAACAGGTCAGCGAAGAACTACCGCACCTGACTGCGAGCTACGAGACCGCCGTGGTAGAAGCGTTGTCACGCAAGCTCTTACGCGCCGCCGAACAGCAAGACGCTTCCACGCTCGTCGTCGCGGGAGGTGTCGCCGCCAACGCCCTACTGCGTCGGAGGTTAGAGAAAGAGTGTGCGGAGCGAGGATTGGAACTCATCGTGCCCTCGTCTGAACTGTGTACGGATAACGCGGCCATGATCGGGGCCGCCGCACTCCACACGCCCGCCGTTCCATTCCCGGACTACCTGAGCCTGAATACCAGGAATGTGTGAGAGTTTGGCCTGAAAATATGCAAAAAGATGAATGGATATACTGCTAGGGTTACGACCCAGCACAAGAGCAAGAAACCGAATTGTCTTGTTTTGCAGATTTCTATTCGCGAAATCCATCCTGAAGGCTTCCAGAAAGTTTACGGAGCACTCAAAGCGGTCCTAATCTCTCATTCTTATGCAGGTTGACGAATATCCGCAAACTACGGTTCTCGGGAATTCCGCTTTTAGGAGAACAACAGGCCCAGCTCCCTAGCCCGAGCTACAGCTTTAAGCTGGGGGTTGGCGTCAAAGCTCCTCAAGATCGAGCGGATATGACCGCGCACTGTAGACTCCGAAACCCGAAGGTCGTTGCTTATGTTTCTAGCCGACTTACCCTGAGAGATTAGTTTGAGTACTTCTGACTGGCGGGGAGTGATGTCCGGCGCCGTTTCCGCATCTGAGGAGTGGACGACACCCGCATGATTCTCGTTTAAAAGTTGAGCCAGCTTTTGAACTGCATCTATAGTGGGAACAGAGCGAAGCAAACGGTCAATAGCCAAAGCGGCACAGTGAGCTAGACCCTCTGCTAGAGCCAACTTTGAAGGGTAGAGGTAAAGAATGGAAGCGTACGACGAACGCTTGGGTTGGGTCTTGAACTCTTTGCAAAGGTCTTTGTCGAACCTATTCGAAGATGACAAGTTCGGAGCCATTGAAATAGAAGATATACGCTTGGATACTTCAGAAGCGAGGCCGATGGTCGTTGTTCTCTTCCGTAACCGAGAGCATCCAGAGTGTCTGTTTGGTTGGTCAATGTATGCTATAGAGCCCGTACCAGACAATGAAGAGCCCATGGACAAAGAAATCTGGAACACTGTACTTTACGCAAATTTTTTAGAGGTTGCACAGTCCGAGCGAGTTAGGCAGGGTAAAGACTGTTTTAGCGGGATAACTTGGGTTCATTGAAGTCATACCTCTATTTCACAATACCTTTTATAGCTCCGACTTTTTAAGACTCATACTGGCTATTTCCATATGTATCTGATTGAGATCGGAATAGGTAGATAGTTTGTTTCAGATAGCTAACTGGAAGACGATTCCTATGAGTTTTCGGATGCAGAGGCTTCTCGGAAGCTTCGACGTTCGAGAGATCAAGTCGAGAAATGGCACTCCCGGAAATTGAAGTAAACGTTGCCAACTGCTTGCGTCATCTATCTAGTCTTGAGCATCATCGAGTTCTGAGCCTGCTTTTTAGAAGAGTTAGAGTTTCTGAAAGATGTACTCTTCAGCGGCGTGTTGATGGGGAATGCCTACGGATTCGTCTTCGAAGATGAAGCTCCGTGAGTACAGACATTGCCATTCTGAGTAGTGCTCTAGAAGTTCTCCCGGTGCGTACAAGTATTCGTCGTCTCCCCAGTCTGGGGCGGGTGGAACGTCGTGATGATCCGTGAAAGCGAAGAGTGCGTTGAGTCCTCCTGGAGAGGTATGTTGCCGGAAGTGGTCGAACTTTCGTTGTCGTTTTTGGGGTTCCAGGTATTGAATGGTGCCGATAGAGTAGATCAGATCCCACGCCCCAACCAACTCGAAGGTGTTGACGTCTCCTCTCTGAACCTGAAGGTCTACGTCGTTCTCACTGGCCAACCGGACAGCTTTCCGGAGGCCGGTCGGCGCGACATCCACCGCGAGGGTCTCTAACCCGCTGGCCGCGAACAAGACCGCGTCCCGCCTTTCACCGGCTCCTATGTCGACGGCGCGTGACTTCCGCCCGCCGGTATCTTCGGGTAGAAACTCCAGAGCTTTCCGGGCCAACTCGTTCGGCTGAAGGCCCCAGTAGTAATCTTCGCCTGGGTACACCTGCTGATGGTGTTCGTAGCCGTTCACCGCAACCGCCTACGAATTGTCCAGCGAGGAAAGCGTCTGCTTCTTCTCCGGGCCGGTGATGACGGTGCTGTGGGCGCAGGAGAGGCAGGTGGCGTGGAGGTTCTTGTCGTGGTTTTTCAGGTAGACGAGTACGAACTTCTTTGGAACCCGGTAGAGAATGTGTTCGCCCTGGGTACCGCAGTGGTCGCAGAAGCGGTCCCGGCGGCATAGTTCTGTTGGTAGACGGCTCAAGGTGGGGATTTTCTCGGGGCGGAAGATCTGTACTACGAGCATGTTTGAATTGTACCCCAGTGCGTAATATACTTTGGCCGTTGGCACTCTATTAGGTAGAGTGCCAAACTGCGGAATACGCTCAGTTACCGCAGGGTTGTGTAGTTTAGCAGAGGAGGCTAGAAGTGCCGCATAAGGAGCTAAAGTTCCATACCGACGCTCGCCAGTCGCTGGAGTCGGGGGTTAACAAACTCGCCGACGCGGTGAAGGTAACGCTGGGTCCGAAGGGCCAGTACGTCGTGTTGGACAAGAAGTTCGGTTCGCCAACGATCACCAACGACGGTGTGACTATTGCCCGGGAGATCGAGCTGGAAGACATCTTCGAGAACCAGGGTGCGCAGCTCGTCAAAGAGGTGGCGACCAAGACCAACGACATCGCCGGTGACGGTACGACCACGGCGACGGTTCTCGCCCAGATCATCGTCCGCGAGGGTCTGAAGAACGTCGCGGCCGGGGCCAACCCGGTCATCCTGCGCTCTGGTATCGACAAGGCCGTAGAGAAGGCTGTCGAGCAGATCCGTTCGCAGAGCACCGAAATCTCCGAGCGTGATGAGATCGCCCGCGTGGGTGCTATTTCCGCCCGGAGCGAGGAGATCGGCAACGTCATCGCCGACGCCATCGACAAGGTCGGTAAGGACGGCGTGGTGAACGTCGAAGAAGGCCAGACCTTCGGGTTGGAGCTAGAGTTCACCGAGGGTATGCAGTTCGACAAGGGCTACCTCTCGCCGTACTTCGTGAACGACCAGGAGCGGATGGAGGCGGTTCTCGACGATCCGTACGTCCTTCTCGCCAACCAGAAGATCGGCAACGTCCAGGACGTACTCCCGATTCTCAACCAGGTCATGCAGAGCAACCGTCCGCTCCTCATCATCTCCGAGGACGTCGAGGGTGAAGCTCTCGCTACCCTGATCGTCAACAAGCTGCGCGGCACGTTCAACGCGGCGGCGGTCAAGGCACCGGGCTTCGGCGACCGGCGCAAGAGGATGATGGAAGACATCGCCACCCTCACCGGCGGCGAGGTCATCACCGAGGAGCTCGGTCTCAAGCTGGAGAACACCCAGCTCAACCAGCTTGGTAGCGCCCGGCGGATCGTCATTACCAAAGACGAGACCATCGTCGTCGACGGCGCTGGGGATGCGGAGGCCATCAAGGGCCGCATCAACCAGATCCGGGGCGAGATCGAGAACACCGACTCGGACTTCGACCGTGAGAAGCTTCAGGAGCGGCTCGCCAAGCTGGCCGGCGGCGTAGCCGTCATCAAGGTCGGCGCGGCAACCGAGACGGAGCTTAAGGAGCGCAAGCACCGCGTAGAGGACGCCCTCTCCGCGACCCGCGCGGCCCTCGAAGAGGGTATCGTTCCGGGTGGTGGCGTGGCTCTCTTGCATGCCCAGTCTCCCGTTTCAGATCTCGTTGACGAACTCGAAGGCGACGAGCGGACCGGTGCCCGCATCATCCACCGTTCGCTCGAAGAGCCGCTGCGTCAGATCGCCGGCAATGCCGGTGCTGACGGCTCCATCGTCGTCGACAAGGTTCGCACCGAGGGCGGCAATACGGGCTTCAACGCCCTGGCCGGTGAGTACGGCGACATGTTGGAGGCCGGTATTACCGACCCGACCATGGTCACCCGCTCCGCGCTGCAGAACGCAGCCTCCATCGGTAGCCTCATCATCACGACCGACGTCGTGGTGGCCGAGCCCGAGGACGACATGCCTGCTATGCCCGCCGGTGGCGGCATGGGCGGTATGATGTAAGTCCTCTTCAACGAGGCTTTATTGGGCGGCGCTCCTAACGGGGCGCCGCCTTTTTGTTTCGGGTGGTTCACGAGGGGTATAGAATGTTTGGGTAGATCATCGGCGAGAGAAAGGTGAGAGGTGAGCGGAACTAGACTCGGCATAATGGCAGCGGTGCTCATCGCGGTACTCCTGATCGTCCTGGCCTTCCCGTACGTCGTTTAGACCAAGACGGACATACTAGGAGGTGAGGATTTGAGGAGCATAATCACAATAGTGGTAATAGTAGTCATCGTTATTATCGTGCTTTCCATACTGGGCTTGGTATAAAGTTAGAGTTATCTTTGCTTGACCACCCCCGCGGGGCGGGTGTAGCATAACCGGGATTTGCAGCAGCCGGTAGAAAAGATAGTCAGGAACCCACGGCTCAT
>JBARZO010000060.1:0-3538 GCA_049650165.1 Rubrobacteraceae bacterium | reverse complement strand
CTCCGAGATAGAGATAGAGCTTCTAAAGCACGGCTGCGCCGCCGACGCGGGGACCATCACCGCCGGCGGCTCCCAGTCCGCCGACCCGCACGAGCAGGGCCACGGCCCTCTACGGTCCGGCGAGCCTATAATCCTCGACATCTTCCCCGTCAGCAAAGAGAGTCGCTACTACGCCGACATGACCCGCACCGTCGTGAAAGGCGAACCTAGCGAGGAAGTACAGGAGATGTACGACGCGGTTCTGGAGAGTCAGGAGGCGGCGCTCGGCATGATCCGGGCCGGCGTCAGCGGCAAGGACGTTCACCGGAAAGTCTCGGACATCCTTCACGAGCGGGGCTACAAAACCACCGTCCACGATCAGGAAAAGGGCCAGACCCTCACGGAAGGCTTTTTCCACGGCACCGGCCACGGCGTAGGCCTTGAGATCCACGAAGGTCCCCGCCTCGGAACGACGGACGAAAAGCTAAAAGTCGGCGACGTGGTAACAGTGGAACCGGGCCTCTACAAACACGGCGTGGGCGGCATCCGCATAGAAGACCTGGTCGTCGTCACGGAAGACGGCTGCCGCAACCTGACGGATTCCCCGAAAACATTTCGAGTCTGATAGAGCCGTCAGCCGTTAGCGATCAGCTATAAGCAAGATCTGACCGCTGAAAGCTCAGTCACCTTTGCGGGAGTTGTAGACCTCTCCCCCGAGGCTACCGTACTGTCGTAGCACCGCAGCGGCCTCTTGGCGCAGTACGTCCCGCGTTACGGTGATTCCGTTCTCCGTGAAAGCCTGTTCCCAACCCACCGGTTTGAGGCCTTCGTCGAAGCCGATCTCCTCGGCGTCTTCGCCGCGGGCGCCGGTGACGAGAGAGCGTATCCCGGACCAGGGCGTCGCGCCGAGGCACATGGCGCACGGGTCAGTGCTGGTCACGAGTTCGTAGTGTGGCCTTCCCGGGCCGCCGAGATCGAAGGTTCCTAACACCTGCTGGGCGACGGCGAGCGCCACTATTTCGGCGTGGGCTACGGAGCAATTGGCGGAGGTTACGAGGTTGACGCCCGGGGACAACAGCTCGCCCGTGCCCCGGTCGAAGACGGCGGCCCCGAAAGGTCCCCCGGTCTCCTGGAGCACGTTCATCCGGGAGAGTTCGATCACTAACCGCATCCGGTCCTCCACGGTCGGATAAACCTTCCCGGAGCTTTCGACGTACTCTTCCAGCCAGCCCGGTAAGCTCAACTCTACTGATGGAAACTGCACTTGCTACCTCCTTGAGAAGGTGCATCGTAAACCTGGCGGGGTGTGGGATCAAGGCGTCCACCGGCTGTTACGATAGCGATAGACAGAGACTTCCCAAATCCTACGGAGACAACCTTGGATAGCAAACGCGTTGCGGACTCGATAGCATTCTCGGAAGAGAAGCTACAGAAAAACAGCCTCTTTGACTCAGACAGGCTCTTCTACGACACGTATTGCCTGCTTCCAGGCCAGGCCCAGAAGGTCCACGCCCACGACGACTCGGACAAGGTCTACTACGTCCTGGAGGGCACGGGACGATTCACGGTCGGCGAGGAAGAAGCGGACCTCGGTGAAGGCCACGCGGTAATCGCCCGCGCCAGTGAACCTCACGGCGTCCGGAACGAAACCGAGGAGAATCTGGTCCTGCTCGTCACGATGGCTCCGCCTCCCGCCTGAGATGCCCGCCGAAGAAGCTCCAAAGCCGCCTTACGTGCTCGTATTCGACGAGATAAAGCCGGACGCCCTGCCGCTCGTCATCCTGTTAGACGAACGGCCCGCGGTTCCGCTCTTCGACTCGGAGGACGCCGCTGCGGCGTTCCTGATCTCTGCGCCATTCGGAACCGATATGGAGGCCGTCGAAGTCTCGAAGGCGGGGCTCATCCGGGCGCTCGAATCGGTCCGGGAGAACGCCGATTACGTCGCCCTGAACCCGCCACCCTCAACCCGGGGCGGCATGAAGGTAAAGATGGGCGGGCTCGGGGAGTTGATCGAAGCGCTCCAGACAAACCCGGAGGACGACCTGTTCAACATCGGCGGCCTGAACTAGCTGTCCCGGCTAGAACGAGAAGAAGCTAAACCGTTTGTTCTTCTCGAAGTAGCGTTGGTGGTATTCCTCTGCCCGGTAGAACTCTGAGGCGGGGGTTATCTCGGTGACTATAGGCTTTTTGAACCGCTCCTGAGCCTTTTCTTTCGAAGCTATAGCGGCGGCTTCCTGATCCGGGGTGTGAAAGAAGATCGCCGACCGGTACTGCGTCCCGACGTCCGGTCCCTGGCGGTTCGGCGTCGTTGGGTCGTGGTTCGCCCAGAAGACGTCCAGCAACTCGTCGTATGACACCTTAGAAAGATCGAATTCTACTTCCACGACCTCGGCGTGGCCGGTCGACCCCGCGCAAACGTCGCCGTAACTCGGATCCTTCGTGTAGCCGCCCGTGTAACCGGAGACAGCGTCCAACACGCCATCTACCTTGAGGAATTCCGCCTCGACGCCCCAGAAGCATCCCGCACCAAAAGTTGCCTTTTCCATCTTTTCGCACTCCATTCTCTGTCTACGAAATGAGTTTAGCACGGGCTCAAGAACCCCCAGCGAACAAATCTTACATATCTCTTACGAACCTAGCGACTTCTCCATCACGAAGTTTGTGAGCGAAACTCCTAGCCGCTGAACCGTTTGCTCGCGAACCACCCGGAAGCCTTGCTTGTTGAAAAATGGACGGGCCGTGATGCTCGCTTCGGTGAAGATCCGCCCGACGCCCAAGGACAGAGCCTCACCCTCTAAGGCCCGGTAGAGATGTTTTGCTATACCACGTCCGACAGCGTCTTTACGCAAGTAAAACATGTCCAGGTGTCCATCCTCTTCCAGCTCAGCAAAGCCGACTACCTCGTCGTTCTCCGCAGCCACGAGAGTTTTGCGCGAAGCCATGCGATGGTGCCACGCTGAAGCATCGGGAATTTCCGGAGCCCAGGCTGCTACTTGCTCATCCGAATAGTCTGAACGGTTTATCGAGTGGATCGTGTCGTAGAAGAGACGAACGATCTGCGGGGCGTCTTTCTCTTTGTAGCCTCTGATCTCAATGAGTTTCTCCGCCATAACCGTTCTCCAGAAGATCCTTAAAACCCGACGGCGACGCCGCCACCGCGCGGGTCGGCCCCTCCCGTAAACTGGACCGGATCTCCCGAATCGTCGTACTCGATGGCGAGGCCGTGGGCGTTGCCGAGCCCGTATTCGTCTACGAACACCGTGTAGCCGAGGGCGGTCAGCTCGCCCTGTACGTCGGCGGGTAGCGTACCGTCTATTGCCAGTGAATCCGGCTCTACAAAGGCGATCCGGGGTGCGGAGATGGCTCCCTGAACGTCGAGTCCGAAGTCTATTAGGTTCATGAGCATCTGGGGCGTGGTCTGGGTTATGTAGTATCCGCCGTGGGTCCCGAGGGCGACTTCGGGCCGTCCGTCCCGCATCACGAGCGTCGGGGAGATCCCGGGTAGCCGGAAGCGGCCGCCAACAAGGTCAGCCTCCTCCACCCCATCCTCGAACCGGGC
>JBARZO010000059.1:0-3373 GCA_049650165.1 Rubrobacteraceae bacterium | reverse complement strand
CGCGGACAGTACGAAGTTGACCACGGTAGCCGCCAATATACCAAGAAACCAGAAGATAAGGTGGTACGGGAAGTCCTTGCTGACGTATTTGATCAGGGGGTACCAGACGGCGAAGTTGGCCCCGATGCCTATGACGGCGACAGGGTAAGCGAGCGCCCCACGTTGTAAATAATGAATGCGGCTGGAGTGTCGCACGTCGCGCCAGGTGAAAGCGTTGTTCAGAACGAAGTTGCTCAGGATGCTGATTCCTACGCCGAACATCCATGCTATGACATAGTTGGCGTTGTAGAACTCGGTCAGGTAGGTGTAGATGAGCAGGTTGACCAGCGCCCCCGAAGCCCCGACCATTGCAAACTTCCAGAAACGACCCGCGGACGGTACGTACCAGAAGAGGCTCAGGATGTGGGTCAGGTATTCCATACCCTGGTTCATGCTGGCCTTCGAGACCCCGGCGTTGCGGGCCCGGAAGTTAAACGGGGCTTCTACCACCTTTAAGTCCGGGGCGCACACGAGAATCTCAAGCAGAATCTTGAATCCTGTCGGCCGGAACTGAATGCCGCTAATAGCCTGATTGCGCACCATGAAAAAACCTGTGAGCGGGTCTGAAGTTTTGCGCGCCTCCCGGAAGACCACCTGGGCCAGGTACTTGGTCCCCACGGAGACCCCCCGGCGCACGGGGCCGGAAAGCCCAGCGTAACTGCCGCCTGGCGTGTAGCGGCTCGCCACCACCACGTCGGCGTCATCTTCCTGGGCAATCTCCAACATTTCGCGCACTTTCTCTGGCGGGTGCTGGAGATCTGCGTCCATTACACAGGTATAGACACTACCGTCCACTACCGCGTCTATCCCAGTCGTAACCGCCGTAGAGAGGCCGCCTGCTCTCTCGGCCTCGTCGCGATGGATCAGAGATATGCGGTCGTTCTCGGTCTGGAGGGCACGGATCACTTCGGGGGTGTTGTCTGTTGAGTCGTCGACGAAGACGATCTGGTATTCGACGCCGGAAAGGCTTTGCTGCAGCTCGTCCGCCAGCTTGGGAACGTTGTCGGCCTCATTGCGGGTGGGGACGATCAACGTAAGAAGCGACTTTTCGGTGGCCTTGCGGCTCTCCGTTACCTGGCGATCTACTCTCATGACCGCACTACGTTAGCATATCCAACTTGAGAGACCAAAACCCAGGTTAAACTGTTAATGTGGCTTGAGACCATGAAGCTTCGCCAATGGAGGTGGAACTATGCAAAACAACGGAGAACGTGCCCACGTTTATATCTCAGGCAATGTGCAAGGGGTGTTTTTCCGCGACTCTACGCGTCGGAAGGCCGAAGAACTCGGCCTTACTGGTTGGGTAAAGAACATGCCCGATGGCCGGGTGGAGGCAGTCTTCGAGGGTACGGCCAGTACCGTTCAAGAGATGATCGACTGGTGCAAAGAAGGTCCATCCCAGGCTACCGTGGAAGACGTGGATGCCGAGCGCGAAGAGCCGGCGGAAGACTTGAAAGGCTTCGAAGTCCGTTGAGCGACCCGAAGAATGAAATCCCTGCCAGCCTCTCGCGTTCCATGAAAAGCTCCGGCGTCGAGATAACCGGGCACCGCGAGATCAACCACGCCACCCAGTACAAGCTCATCCAGGGTGCCGATAAGGCGAACCTGAACGTTTACCATACCGGGAAGATCTCCGTCGATGGAGCCAGAGACTCCGAATTGAAGCGGCTTTTGGAGAACTGGAGACTAGCGAACAGTGGATCCAAATCCAGGTCGACTGGGGACAAACTTGAGAACTCGAAGAAGCCCGTCGCAAACTCTACGCCGCGCGTTGGGACGGATGAGGCCGGCAAGGGGGAGTATCTTGGACCTCTGGTGGTAGCCGGAGTCCGGGTTGTGGGAGAGGCACAGGATGCCGAACTGCGGGAGGCCGGCGTACGAGATTCGAAAGACCTCAGTAAGATCCAGGCACGCGCAATCTCGGCCCGGGTGATGGAGATAGTAGGGTCCGAAAACATCTGCTTGATAACCCTCGATCCAATGGAGTACGATCGCCGCCGGGAGGCCGCGGACCGTAACGTGAACCGGCTGCTAGGTGAACTTAACGTAGAGATTATCAATGAGCTTAAAGCTGAAATTGAAGCCGCAGTAGTAGATAGCTTCGGGACGAAGGCACGTTCGTACATAAAGCCGCACATCCCCGAAGGAATCAACCTGGAGGTGCGTCCTAAAGCCGAAGACGACACGGGGGTCGCCGCGGCATCCATTGTGGCCCGGGCGCGGTATCTGGAGGAAATGGACCGGCTTTCCGAAGAAGTAGGTTTCGAGCTTCCGAGGGGTTCGGCACACGTCCTGGAAGTCGCTCGTCGGGTGGCGCGCGAACTCGGAGTAGAGGGGTTGAAGAAGGTGGCGAAAGTTCACTTCTCGACTACCGAAAAGGTTCTGGAAGGAATTTCGGGGGCAAAGGAACGATGATCGATCTTCGGAGCGATACGGTTACGCGGCCAACGGGGGGCATGCGTCGTGCGATGGCAGAGGCTCCGGTCGGAGACGACGTGTTCGGTGAGGATCCCACGGTGAACAGGTTGGAAGAGTACGTGGCGGACCTTCTCGGAAAAGAAGCCGCCATCTACGCACCTTCGGGGACGATGACGAACCAGATCGGGGTGTACATCAACACGGGCCGTGGAGACGAGGTCTTGATGCACGAACAGTCCCACATCTTTGTCTATGAAGCCGGCGCACCCGCAATACTCTCCGGGGTACAGATTCGTCCCCTGCCCGGAGAGCACGGAAAGATACACCCCGAGACACTGCGGGACGCGGTAAAGCCCGAAAATGTTCACTTTCCGCGCCCGCGGCTCCTGTGCCTGGAGAACACCCACAACGTCGCCGGCGGCAAAATCTACCCTCTAGAAGACTTCGCGGAAGTGGCTGGTGCAGCGCTAGAGCAGAGCCTAAAGGTTCACCTGGATGGGGCTCGGCTCTTTAACGCGGTTGCGGCGACCGGCATTGCGGCTCGCGAGTGGTGCGAACACGCTGATACGGTCTCGGTATGTTCCTCGAAGGGACTCGGGGCGCCTGTGGGGTCGCTGCTTGCCGGAGATGGGGCCGACATTCAAGAGGCGCGGCGTGCCCGCAAGGCGTTCGGGGGCGGTATGCGCCAGGCGGGCGTTATCGCGGCTGCCTCACTCTATGCCTTCGAACACCATCGGGAGAGGCTCACGGAGGACCATCGGCGAGCAAGCAGGTTGGCGGAAGGGCTAGTTGAGGCCGGATACACCGTGAAGCCACCAGACACTAATATCGTACTCGTCGTGACGCGGAGTCCTTTGGAATTGCTGAAGGCGTTTGGTAGTGAGGGCGTGCTCGCTACCCTGGGAGGGGCCAGTGC
>JBARZO010000058.1:0-7311 GCA_049650165.1 Rubrobacteraceae bacterium | reverse complement strand
GTCTTTTTGAAAGACGACAACGGCACCAAATATACGTACGAAGTGTTCAACGCTGTGGTAGTCGAGCCCACCGATCTGTCCGTGCTAGAGCCTGTAGAGGGCAAGGATATAGTGAGTTTGCAGAGCTGCACCCTTCCAGATTACACAGATCGAGTCATCATCCAGGCCGAGCTTAAATCTACCGAGAAGGCATAGCGGGAGCCCGTTAGCAAAGTTCGGAGAAGGCCGGGGTACAAGACCCCTGGCCTTTCTTGTCGCTCCAGACTATTGACCGCTGGAAATAAGGGCTATTGGCCGCACCGGAGACCCGGTTGCGCCTACCCGCTTCCAGCGGAGTTTCTTGGCGGGTCGCCACTGTAGTATGCTTGCCGGATGTTGCTTGGGCTGGATCTCGGTACGGGTTCTGTGAAGACGCTCCTGATCGACGAATACGGGACACCGCACGGCCAAAGTTCCACCTCTTACCCCGTGGACTCGCCACATGCTGGCTGGGCCGAAACCTCGCCTGAAGAGTGGTGGAAGTCTGTGACGGAAGCCGTGCGTAACGCTGTAGGAGATCACGGTCCCAACGTCACTGCGCTCGGCCTTTCGGGCCAGATGCACAGCGTCGTGCTGACGGACGCGAACGGTACTCCCTTGAGGCCTGCCATCCTGTGGGCAGATACGCGCTCTACCGGACAGCTAGCCGCCTATCGGAACCTGGACGATGAAGCCCGTGGCCGGCTGGCGAACCCGCCCGCAACCGGGATGGCTGGGCCTACGCTCCTCTGGCTCCGCGACAACGAACCGAAAACCTACTCATCCGCCCGATGGGCGCTGCAACCCAAAGATTGGCTGCGTCTACGGCTCACAGGAGAGATCTCTACGGAGCCCTCGGATGCCTCAGCGACGCTTCTCTACGATCTCTTTTCGGACGACTGGGACTATAAGGTCGTGGAAACGCTGGGCTTGCGCGGAGAGTTACTCGCGCCACTAACCAGCTCATGGAAGACTGCGGGTGTCCTCACCATAGAGGCCGCCCAACAACTCGGGCTCAAGAGTGGACTTCCGGTAGCCGCAGGTGCGGGGGACACGGCGGCGGCGATGCTCGGCAGCGGTCTCCTGCAAGTGGGAAAAGCCCAGCTAACCGTCGGGACCGGAGGCCAGATCGTCGTTCCCAAAGCGCGCCCCGAACCAGATCTTCGCGGTCGCACACATCTCTACCGCGCCGCCGCACCAGATCTCTTCTACTCCATGGCCGCAATGCAAAACGCGGGGCTTGCCCTCGAATGGGTGCGAAATCTGCTCGGCGCATCCTGGGACGAAGTGTATGAGGAAGCTTTTGCAGTGTCGCCCGGCGCCGAAGGTGTGATCTTTCTACCGTATCTTAGCGGGGAACGCACGCCGCACTTCGATTCCGGTGCCCGGGGAGCCTGGACCGGCCTCGGCCTCGACCACAATCGGGGACATCTCTTGCGCGCCGCCCTCGAAGGCGTCGCGTTCGGGTTGCGTGAAGGGGTAGAGGTGCTTGAGGCCACCGGAATAGATATCCCTGATCTACGGCTCGCTGGTGGTGGCACTGCGAAAGAGCCTTGGCGGCGGCTCCTCACGGACGTGTTGTCCCGCCCCTTACACTTGCTCCCGGATGACGTTGCCGGTATAGCATCTGCCCGCGGCGCGGCGCTACTGGCGGGCGTCGCCTGCGGGACTTACGAATCGGTCGGACAAACCCTCATGCTTGCGTCCGTGCCGGAAGAGAGCGTGGAACCTGGGGAACGGAGCACAGACTATGAGACGGCTTACGAGCGCTACCGGGAACTCTATCCCCGCCTACGGCCTTAGACCTAGCTTTACAGCGGTCCGGCAAGAAATTGTGAGAGCGAACGCACGGCAGTCCTATACACCTTGCTACAATATGTTCTCAGCTAGTAGGGAGAAACCGACGAGCCGTGTTGAGTAGGGACCAGAGAAGTCTAGTACCGGATGAGGAAGCCAGCAGATTCCGGGGAACGCCGGACCACGTCCGGTGGACGCTCGCAGATCTGGCGAGCCGGGCGCTGTCCAGTGAACCCGGGCTAAAAGAGTCGGGGCTGCGAGATGCCGAGCCACGCGTCGCGCGCATCGAACTCCCCGTTGTACAACTGGATCCTATGTCCTGGCTCCGAAATCAGCGGCTTGGGTCCAAGTCGTACTGGTCGGGACGCGAGGACGGCATGGAGGTCGCCGCGGTCGGCGTTGCGGACCTGCACGAAGGTAGTATTGCTGAAGATGCAGCCGATTTGAGGAAACGACTGGCACCGCTGCTCTCTTCGGGAGACCCGCGTCTACGTTACTACGGAGGCTTGCGCTTCGATCCCACGAAAGAGAACGACGCCGGATGGCAGCCTTTCGGCTCCTTCCGGTTTTCGCTACCGCGGTTCGAGTTGATCTCCCGTCGCGGGGACGCGACACTGGCCTGCAACCTCGTTCTCCCTCACGATACGGACCGGCGCGAAGAGATATTGGAAGAGATAGAACAGTTGTCTTTTGAGAGAGAGAATCTAGAAGAAGGGTTGCCCGAGCCCATATCTCGGGCCGACGTGCCGGACTTCGCCGGTTGGCGTCGGAACATAGATCAGACATTGGCAGACTTCTACGAGGGTCGGCTGGAGAAAGCGGTGCTCGCCCGCCGGACGACTCTGGAATTCACTGACGAACTAGACCCAACACTGCTAGCCCGGAAGTTGAAGGACGCCACGCCGGATTGCTTCCACTTCTACTTCGAGCCGGAGGATGGGACCGCGTTTATCGGAGCTTCCCCGGAGCGGCTGTTTCGGCGTGAAGGAAACACAGTCCTGAGCGAGGCCGTAGCCGGTACTCGTCCCCGCGGAACTTCGGAACTCGACGACCAGGATCTTCGCGAGGAATTGCTGAACAGCGAGAAGGATCGATCCGAACACGAGTACGTTCGGGTCAGCATCCGTGAGGCACTCGCGCCGCTGTGCGACGAGTTGGAGGTCGAGGAGCGCGCCTCGGAGATGAAGCTCACGCGGCGGCGACACATGGTCTCCGGTGTTCGCGGGACGTTGCGAAAGAATGTCTCTGATGCCGAGATCCTCGACGCGCTGCACCCCACACCGGCAGTCGGAGGATATCCCAGAGAAGAAGCCCTAGAAGAGATCCGGGCTCTCGAATCATTCGACCGCGGCTGGTATGCCGGGCCTGTAGGTTGGATCGGGGCCGACTCCGCCGAGTTCGCCGTCGGCATCCGTTCCGGGCTCGTCTCGGGACGGGAAATTTCCCTCTTCTCCGGCGCCGGCATCGTTGCCGGCTCCACCGCCGAAAACGAGTGGGCAGAGATCGAGCAAAAGATCGGCGACTTCACCAGGATACTCGGGCTTGAACCCGGAAAACGCCAAAGCTAACCAACTCTGGGCAGAGCTCATAGTCGAGGAGCTAATCCGCAACGGCGTAGATTTCTTTTGCGTCGCCCCCGGCTCCCGCTCGACCCCGCTGGTCGCAGCCCTCTCCGAAAACTCTAAAGCTAAACCTCTAGTTCACTTCGATGAACGTGGAACGGCGTTCGCCGCCATCGGCTACGCCCGCGCCACAGGACGGCCTGCGGCCTGGATCACGACCTCCGGCACCGCCGTGGCGAACGGCCTACCCGCCATAGTCGAGGCTTCTACAGACTCGGTACCAATGATCCTACTCACCGCCGACCGTCCACCAGAACTCCGCCAAACCGGCGCAAACCAGACTATACTCCAGCCAAACATCTTCGGTGAATACACCCGCTGGAGCTTCGACCTGCCCGTCCCAGACCTCTCTGTAGATCCCGCTTCGGTTCTAACGACCATAGACCAGGCCATCTATCGTGCCCTTCGCGCTCCCAAAGGCCCCGTCCATCTCAACCTTATGTTCCGTGAGCCTTTTCTGCCTGACCCTGAAAGTAAAGGTGAGGGTGTCAGTATGCCCGATCTATGGGGCGAGAGAAGAGGACCGTATACTCGTTATGCAGCATCAGAGCCAGCGCTGGACGAGGGAGCGGTCCAAAACCTGTGGGACGAGCTTCGCGAAGTCGAGCGCGGGTTGGTAGTGGCCGGTCGTCTGGATTCCCGGAGACAGGGCGAAGCCGTGCTGCGGTTGGCCGAGGCTCTGGGTTGGCTGGTGCTGCCGGATATTGGCTCTCAGGTGCGGCTCGGGGCGAGCTCGGATCTACTCGCACCCTACTACGACATGCTTCTGGCCGACGAGCAGTTCAGGGATTCACACGCGCCGGAAGCCGTGCTCCACTTCGGAGGACGCGCGCTCTCCAAGCGTCTGGAGCAGTTCTTAGCCGAGGTGCGGCCAAACCCTTACGTTGTCGTGCGAGAGAACCCGTTTCGTCTCGACCCCAGCCACCAGGTTACGCGGAGCGTGGAGGCCGGGATCGAAGGTTTCTGCGAGGCGCTGGCCCGGGTCGCCGCGCGGCATCCGAGTGGTAGCTACATCTCTTGGAGGCAAAGTTGGACGGGAGCTTCGGAAAGTTTGGAGAACCGCCTGGACCAGCTCGTCAACGGGGAGGAGAGGATCAACGAGCCTCTCGTCGCCCGGCTCGTTTCGCGTTACATACCCGAGGACCATGGTCTGGTGCTCGCGAGCAGCATGCCCGTCCGGGACGTGGATACCTTCGGCGTGGTGGATGGTCTTCCCGTGCCCGTGGCTGCCAACCGGGGTGCTAGCGGTATAGACGGTACGGTGGCGTCGGCCGTCGGGTTCGCGCGAGGAACCGGAAATCCTGTGACACTCCTGATCGGGGATCTCGCGCTCCTGCACGACCTGAACTCGCTTTCTATGTTGAGGGACTTGCCGGTAGTGATCGTCGCGCTGAACAACGACGGTGGAGGCATTTTCTCTTTCCTGCCCGTCGCGCAGCAAGAGAAGTTCTTCGAGCCGTACTTCGGTACGCCGCACGGGTTGGATTTCGAGCAGGCTGCGGCTATGTTTGGCCTGGAATACGAACGACCGGACTCTGTCACGGGCTTCACGACGGCGTACAAGACGGCCTGTAGCCGAGATACTCCGTCCCTGATCGAGGTGCGCACCAATCGTGAGGAGAACGTATCCTTGCACCGCAAGCTGCTGAGAGAAGCTTCCGACGCTTCTGAAGAGTAATCCGGTGGACGGGCTGGACTATGAGGCCGTTGGAGATCCAGAACACCCGACGATCCTCTTTCTACACGGCTTTATGGGCTCGTCGGAAGACTGGAAAGCATCAATAGCGGCGCTCGAGGGTCATTTCTATTGCATCACTGTAGACTTGCCGGGGCATGGCGAATCGCTCGGTTTGCCGCCTGAGGGTTACACAATGGAGGGGGCGACTAGATCCCTGGCCGACCTTCTAAACGAGCTAGGCGTCGGACGCGTAACCGTAGTCGGATACTCGATGGGCGGACGTCTGGCGCTCTACTTCGCGCTGCGTCACCCGGAGCGATGCACCGGACTATTCCTGGAATCTACCTCGCCGGGACTGGAGGATGCAGAGGAGCGGGCCATGCGCCGTCAGGCTGACGAGGAAAGGGCTGCGCAACTCGAAGCGGGAGATTTCGAAGAGTTCCTGAAAGATTGGTATCGGCAACCCATTTTCGCCTCGCTGGCGCGGGACGAGGAATTACTTCAACAGACCATCGAGTCGCGGCGTCAAAACGAACCGGAGGAGCTTGCGCGCTCCCTGCGAAGCATGGGGACGGGGAGCCAGCCCACGCTATGGGGTGAGATCTCCGGGCTGCGGCCTCCGGCGCTGGCCGTTGCCGGGGAGCTGGACGAGAAGTTTATCGAGATCGGACGCTGCATGGAGTCCCGCTGCATGGAGTCCCGCTGCATGGAGTCCCTTAGCCCGGAGATGCGGTTCGCGAAGGTGGCGGGAGCGAGCCACAACGTTCACGTCGAGGCGCCGAAAGCCTACCTGAGTCTGCTACGGGACTTCCTGGAATCCTTGTAAGATATGTCAGTGGAATACAGATACGTGCGAACCAACAACGTCACGCTTCACGTGGCGCAGGCGGGTCCGAAAGACGGGCCGCTGGTCCTCTTGCTGCACGGTTTCCCCGAGTTCTGGTATGGTTGGAGAAAGCAGATACCGGTGCTGGCGGAGGCGGGATTCCGGGTGTGGGCACCGGACCAGCGCGGCTACAACCTGAGCGACAAACCGCAGGGCGTGCGTAGCTACAACCTTGAGACCTTGTCTCAAGATATAGTCGGTCTGATGGACGCGGCGGGGGTGGAGCGAGCCTGCGTCGCCGGTCACGACTGGGGAGCGATGGTTACGTGGTGGCTCGGCACGAACCATGCGGAGCGCCTGGAAAAGATGGCGATTATGAACGTGCCGCACCCGGTAGTCTTCCCGACGTTTCTACGTTCACATCCCGTCCAGATGTTGAAGAGCTGGTACATGCTCTTTTTCCAGACGCCATACCTGCCGGAGTTCGTCATTACGAAGATGGGCCGTCGCGCTTTGCGCGACAGTAGCGCGCCGGGGACTTTTGATGAGGCAGATCTGGAGAAATATCAGGAGGCGTGGAACCAACCGGGCGCGATGACGGCCATGATCAACTGGTACCGGGCTATGGCGCGTCCGGGAGTCCAACTGTCTATAGCAGACCCCAAAGTTCGCGTTCCGACCCTGATGATATGGGGTGAAGAAGACGCTTTCCTCGACCGCCGGATGGCCGAACCCAGCATCGGGCTGTGCGAGGAGGGAGACCTGATAAAGCTGCCCGGCGTCACGCACTGGGTGCAGCACGAGGCCGCAGAACAAGTCAACCGATTGCTGATCGAGCACTTTTATCGAGGACCTAGTGTCTGACGCCGTCGTATTCGCGCTGGACATAGGGACCTACAAAATCGGTGTCTCCGGTCAAATTCTAGCCAAGACCACGACCGCCTGGTGTCGACTGGACGACGGCGTCGCCAACCTGGAAGGCATAGAATACTCTGGGACGCCCGCCGCCGGCTGTTTTGAAGTTCCTGCCGGACAAATATCCTCGAAATTCGAGTGTGGCCGGAGCATCAAGAAGCTCGCAGAGGCCATCGCGGAAGATCTCGAATCAGAACGACGGATCTCCCTGGGGTTCGAGGCCCCCATGTGGCTCCCCCTGGAACACGAGCACAGCCCGAACCTGAGCTTCTTCGGGCCGCGCTTCAAAGAAGAACGGCGCAGGGAATGGTACCTGCAAGCGGGTGCGGCGGCGACGGTGAAAGCTATCTCTTTGGGCACCATGCTCAGGAAGCACCTGAGTCGCCGGTGCGGGAAGGTTGGCTTCGTAACCAAGCCGGACCCCTGGAGTCCAAAGACCATAATCTTGTTCGAGA
>JBARZO010000057.1:0-5676 GCA_049650165.1 Rubrobacteraceae bacterium | reverse complement strand
GTTTGGAGCCCGTCGGGAGAATGGGTACACCGGAAGAAGTTGCCGAGACCGCAGTGTGGCTCTGCTCCGACGCCGCTTCTTTCGTAACAGGAGTCCCGATGCCGGTAGACGGTGGCCTGGTGGCCCGGTAGCGGTCCTCTAAGACTTCTTGTCGGAATCGGGAGGATCTTCTACGTCGCCCCTGAACTCCAGTGAAATGTTGTCCGTCTCCACAAAACCCAGCGAGCGATAGAACTCCCGGGCGCTGGTGTTGCCGGGCGTAGCTATGAGCTCGATAAGGCTCGCCCCGTGTTCCGAAGCTACTTCTTGAGCCTTCTGTATCAGCAGTTTCCCGACACCCTGCCGCCGGGCCTCTTCCGCAACGGCCAGCATCGGGATCTCGACTACGAGGTCTCCGTGGGCCAGATCCGGCTTGACCCAGAAGCTCATCACCCCGAGGATACCCTCTTCCCCCTCCGCAACCAGGGTACGGGCCGAAGGGACATCCAGTAGCTCCAACAGGCGTTCTTTCACGGCTTCCGAGTCCGGACGCGAGTCGCCAACTGCAGTTGCCAACGCGCACGACAGCTTGTAGATAGCCTCCTCATCCTTTTCCGTCGCCTCTCGTATTTCTATCTCTTGGGGCATAAGATTTCTTTCGGTGGGGTCACCGGTCAAGACTGGTTCTACCCACAATAGCAACTTCTAAAGTGGACCGGAACACCCGGGTTTGCAAGAATGGTCCCGGAACGGGAGTTGCAACCCGGTAAAAGCCTGTGGTCAGGAGGAATGTGGTGCAAATACTGTGGGGTATCGGCGGCATGATAGTGATCCTCGGCCTCGCGTTTGCGCTCTCCCTGAACCGCCGGGCTATAAACCCGCGCACCGTGCTAGGCGCACTCGCCATCCAGATCACCTTCGGCGTCATCGTCCTTTACTGGGAGACCGGCAAGACAGCTTTGCAAGCGGTCTCCCAGGGCGTACAGGCGGTCATCAACTCCGCGAACGAAGGGATAGAATTCGTCTTCGGGCCGGTTCTGCCAGATGAAGGGGTCGTGTTCGCCTTCCAGGTGCTGCCGGTCATCATCTTTTTCGCCTCCCTAACGACGGTGCTCTATCACTGGAACATTTTGCAGTGGGTCGTCCGCTTTATCGGCGGCGCGCTCCAGAAGGCGTTGCAGACCAGCCAGGCCGAGTCGATGTCGGCGACGGCCAACATCTTCGTCGGGCAAACTGAAGCTCCGCTCGTTGTGCGGCCCTACATCGACCGGATGACCAG
Organism: Rubrobacteraceae bacterium; assembly: GCA_049650165.1. Taxonomy (GTDB): domain Bacteria; phylum Actinomycetota; class Rubrobacteria; order Rubrobacterales; family Rubrobacteraceae; genus SIRX01. The sequence continues at coordinate 4,418 of JBARZO010000057.1, read as the reverse complement.
CTCGGAGTTCTTTGCCGTAATGGTCGGGGGGCTCTCGACGGTCGCGGGTTCGGTGCTGGTCGGGTATTCGTTGCTCGGGGCTCGGCTGGAGTACCTGATCGCCGCGAGCTTCATGGCCGCTCCCGCAGGCCTCCTCATGGCGAAAATGATACTCCCCGAAACGGCGCAACCCGACACAATCGGGGCCGACGCCACCGAAGCCGCAGAGTCCGAAACAGACGATGAGGAAGGCGAGGAGGACGAGGAAGAGGCGAGGCGCGGACCTCTGGGGCATCAGAACGTCATAGATGCTGCGGCGGCCGGGGCGACGGATGGTTTGTATCTGGCGCTGAACGTTGGCGCTATGTTGATCGCCTTTATCTCGCTCATCGCTTTGGTCAACTTGATCCTGGGCTCCGCGGGAGGACTGGTCGGTTTTCCGGACCTGACGTTTCAGCTGATCCTCGGCTACATCTTCGCGCCGCTGATGTTCCTGATCGGGGTTCCCTGGGAGGAGGCGATCCGGGCGGGCAGCTTCCTCGGCCAAAAACTCATCCTGAACGAGTTCGTCGCCTTCGCCAACTTCGCCCCAAACGTCGGTAACTTCTCGGACAAGGCCGCAGCCATTATTACCTTTTCCCTTACCGGCTTCGCCAACTTCGGCTCGCTGGCGATTCTGCTCGGCGGACTCGGCGGCATCGCGCCCCAGCGAAGACCGGAGATCGCCAAACTCGGCATCCGGGCCGTCCTCGCCGGCACGCTCGCCAACCTCATGAGCGCTACCATAGCCGGCATGCTCATCGGTTAGCGCGAAGATAGGAGAAAACATGGGACGCAGAGCCATAGTGGTAGTCCTCGACGGCCTCGGAGCCGGACACGCCCCCGACGCAGCGGACTTCGGAGACGAAGGCGCAAACACCCTGGGCAACACAGCACAGGCGGTCGGCGGCCTCGACGCCCCGAACCTCGGCGCCCTGGGCCTCGGCAACATCGAACAGCTAAAAGGCGTCTCCCCCACCGACGCGCCCCGCGCCTCTCACGGCGTGATGGTCGAACATTCGGCGGCCAAAGCCACGCTCGCCGGTCACTGGGAGATGATGGGTCTCGTGCTAGAAGATCCCCTCCCAACTTATCCGGACGGATTCCCGGATGAAGTGTTGACCCGCTTCGAAGACGAGACCGAGCGGGAGGTCATCGGGAACAGGCCGGCTTCCGGGACGGAGATCATCGAGGAGTTGGGCCCGGATCAGGAGAAGACGGGCTCCTGGATCCTCTACACCTCCGCCGACTCGGTCTTCCAACTCGCCGCCCACACGGATGTCATCCCGCTGGAAGAACTCTACGAAGCCTGCGAAAAAGCCCACAAGATGCTCATCGGTGAGGGCAACATAATGGTCGAGCGCGTCATCGCCCGTCCCTTCCACGGAGAAGAAGGCGACTACCAGCGCGAAAACGAAAATCGGCACGACTACGGCATCACCCCGCCTCAGGAAACTTACATGGACCTGGCAATTAACGCCGGCCACGAAGTCGTCGCCGTCGGCAAGATCCGAGACATCTTCGACGGCAAAGGCATAACCGAACACCTCCCCGGACACCCCGACGACAGCGGCAAAGTAGACGCGATCCTCGAATCTCTAGGCAACGTAGAGAGCGGCCTCATCTTCGCGAACCTCGTGGACTTCGACGCCAAATATGGCCACCGTCGCGACCCGGAAGGCATGTCCCAAAACATAACCCGCTTCGACAAGCGGCTCCCGGAACTACTCGACGCGCTGACCAATGAAGATCTGCTCATCATCACCGCCGACCACGGCAACGATCCAACTTTCAGAGGTACCGACCACACTCGGGAACGGGTGCCGTTGTTGGTTGTCGGAGATAGCGAACCGCAGGACCTCGGCGTGCGGGAAGGTTTTTCAGACCTGGGCGCGACGGTTGCGGACTGGCTCGGTGTTGATAAAAAAGATCTTCCGGGAGAGAGCTTTCTAGAGTAAGGCGTCTCTCTATTCCAGGGTTTTGAGGCGGGTGCGGAAGAACTCCGTGAGGACTTTTATTACGGCGAGGGCGGGGACGGCGAAGACGACGCCGAGGAGTCCGGCGAGTTCGCCGCCGACGATGACGGCCAGGAAGATCAGGATCGGGTGTATCCTCAACACCTGTCCCTGTATCCGGGGTGTCAGGACGTTGCCTTCCAGTTGCTGGATACCGAAAAAGACGAGCGCCACGATCAGGGCCCTCGTCGGGGAATCGGAGAAGGCCAGTATGATGGCGGGTATCGCCCCGAGCCAGGCGCCCAGGTAAGGAATGACCGCTGTTAACGCCACCCACACGCCGAGTAGGAGCGCGTAGTCGACACCGAGGATGAGGAGCGCCACGGTCGAGAGCGCGCCCTGGATGAACATTACCAGCCCTAGACCGCTCAAATACCGGGAGAGCAGAAAGCCCAAAGAATCCCAGAGTTCCCGGGCGTCGCCCCGGTAGCGGTGCGGGGCCAGTTTTATGAACGTGGCCCGGATGCGGCGGGCGTCAACCAGCAGGTACGCCGCGATAAAGGCGACGCCGAACAGGCTCAGGCCGACGTTGACCGTGCCGGAGACGAAACCGCCGAGCCCGCCGAGGATGCCCTGGGCCAGGTCTTCGGCGAGGGCCAGGAGGCTCGTGTTGAGGTTCCCGATAAACTCTTCGGTCGTGCCGGGCAGCAGTCCGTTTTCCTCCAGAGGCTTTAGAAGATCCCGCATCGTCTGGTCGGCCCCGCGGGCCAGGTCCGGGATGCTGGCGATAAACCCTGTAAGTTGTTCCAGCAGAATCGGCGCCATGTAAGAGACCCCGATGAACAACAAGCCGATCAGAAGCAGGAAGCTGATCAGGATAGCCAGCCCTCGCGGTATGAACCGCGAAAGAGCCTGGGTCGGGAAAGAGAGGACCAGGGCCAGCGTCCCGCCGCCAAGCGCCATTACCACGGCACTTGGGGCCGTCCACGCCAAAAGCGCGAGCACCAGTAACACGACGCCGATGAGTATGTTCCGGGTCCGCTTCGAGACCCAGATCGGTGTAGCTCCGGGTGCCTTCGGCTCCGGCTTCGGTTCGGCTACCTCTGTGCGCTCTTTCTTCCCCGTCACGCAAATCTCCAGATCCTGAACAAGTTCGGCGAGTCCCGCTGCGGCTAAGTCTACTAGCCTGGAAGGGATGCCGGTAGCCCGGGCTGCCATTAGAATAAAGCTCCTTACAGATTGATAGATCCCGGGGGTTCGAAATGAGCGCGATACTGGACGCTGTAGAGCAAAAGAAATTCGGTGGAACGCTTTCAGAGGATTCGATACGAGAAGTCGTCGAAGGTTATACGAACGGCGACGTCCCCGACTACCAGATGTCGTCGCTCCTGATGGCGATCTTTATTCACGGCATGCAGTACGAAGAGACTCTGGCTCTGACGCAGGCGATGGCAGCGTCGGGCGAGCATTACTCATTCCCGGAGTGCGTAGACAAACATTCAACGGGTGGGGTTGGGGATAAGATCTCCCTGATCTCGCTTCCTATAGCCGCCGCTTGCGGCGCACCCGTAGCCAAACTTTCAGGCCGAGGCCTGGGCCTTACTGGCGGCACGATCGACAAACTGGAGTCCATCCCCGGCTTCTCCGCCGACCTCTCCGAAGAGCGGTTCCACCGCCAGGTAGAAGAGGTCGGCCTCGCCATCCTGCAAGCCGGCGGCCTCGCCCCGGCGGACAAGGCAATCTACGCGTTGCGCGACACAACCGGCACGGTCGATTCTCTACCCCTGATCGGCTCCTCCATCGTCTCTAAAAAAGCCGCGACGGGGGCGGGACACCTGCTCTACGACGTAAAAGCCGGCTCCGGCGCCTTCATGAAGACGCCGGAAGACGCCCGTGAACTGGCCGAATTGCTGGTGCGCCTGAGTGAGTCCATGAACATCAAGGCCTCAGCCGTCATCACGGACATGGACAACCCTCTGGGCAGCGCCATCGGCAACGCCCTGGAAGTTCGCGAATCCGTCGACTTGCTAACCGGTAAAGAAGTCACACGAGACCTGGCCCACGAAGCCCGGTACGTCGCGACCCGGCTGTTGGAGCTAAAAGGCGTGGACGGGGCCGAAGACGCGGTAGAGAAAGCTATCTCTACCGGGACAGCCTTCGAGAAACTTCGACAATTCGTCCGAGCCCAAGGCGGCGACGCGGAAGCCCTGGAAGATTTGCCGGTCTCCGGAGAAGTCCGCGAAGTAGCGGCTCCCCGAGACGGCTACGTCTCACGCTTCGCGGCGTTGAGTAGCGGACGCGCCTCCCTCGCCCTCGGCGCCGGACGTGAGAAAAAAGGCGACGACCTGGACCCCGGCGCCGGGGTCGAAGTGCTAGTGAAAGTTGGGGATGAATTGGAGAGAAGCCAGCCCATAGCCCGGCTCTACGGCGGGCGCAACGTAGAGC
>JBARZO010000056.1:0-4564 GCA_049650165.1 Rubrobacteraceae bacterium | reverse complement strand
GCATATAATTAGTCGTTGTGATCGTGGACAGCGAGATCTACGCGGACGGCCACCGGACGGAGCCCTGTCCTCTGGAAGAGACCCTGGAGGCTTGCCGGCAGCGCAACGGCTTTGCCTGGATTGACTTCTACGAGCCCAGCAAGAAAGAGTTCGACTCGGTCGCGCGGGATTTCGGACTTCACAAACTCGCGGTCGAGGACGCGGCCAAAGCCCACCAGCGGCCCAAACTGCAGCAGTTCGGGGAGGTCCTCTTTATGGTACTCAAGTCCGCCCGCTACCTCGAAGAATCCGAGACCGTCGAGTTCGGTGAGATCCACGTTTTCATGGGTCCGGATTTCGTCCTGGTCATCCGGCGCGGCGAAGCCTCGCCGCTCCACAAACTCCGCGAGCGCCTGGAAGAGAACCCGGACTTGCTCCTCGTAGGCCCCACGGCCGTCCTCCACGCGGTGCTGGAGCGCATCGTCGGGGACTACGAACCGGTAGTGGAAGGACTTGGCAACGACATGGACGAGATCGAGGAAGAAGTATTCGGTGGGAAACCGGATGCCCGCCGCATCTACGAGCTCTCACGGGAGGTTCTCTCGTTCCGGCGGGCCGTACAACCTCTCGCCAGGATACTCGAACATCTGACCACGGGGAGTCCCTACAACTTGAACCCCGAGATCATCCGCCATCTCCGTGCGGTACACGACCAGACACTCCGAACCTCAGAACAGGTAGAAGGTTTCCGCGAGCTACTCTCAAATATACTCAGCGTGAACCTCACCCTGGTAAGCGTCGAGCAAAACAACCAGGTGCAGAAGATCTCTGCCTGGGCGGCCATACTTATCGTGCCGACCATAATCACCGGGCTCTACGGGATGAACTTCCGGTACATGCCGGAACTAAACTGGCTTCTGGGCTACCCATTCGCGATACTCTTGATGGTAGCCATCTCGGCCCTGCTCTATCTCAGGTTCAAGCGCTCCGGGTGGCTGTAGAGGTTCCACTTGCAGACCACAGGCAATTGGTCTTCACCAACGCTTCGGCTCTGCGACCGTGCGCAGGCTCACCCAGAAGAACGCCAGGATCATGATCGCGGATGTGGCCGATGAACGAGATATGGGCCAAAGACGAATAGGCGGGTGACGATCTCCTGGTTGGAGAGCCTCGTGTTACCCAAGCATCGTCTACAATGTTGAGTAACAGTGGTAGCTTAAGGAGAGTACGAGTGGCGCAGCGCATTCCCTATGTAGTTGATGGGGTGCTGCATGCTCCCGAGCCTTCGGGAGGCCCGGACATCGCGATCGGCTCGCCTTCCTGGGCTGCCTGGCTTGGGGATCCCGCGACGCGCTCTTTCTCGTTCCGAAGCCCGTCCGGCGCGTTCACCGCCCGCAAGGAGCATCGCGTACACGGCGGAGCGTACTGGACCGCCTACCGTAGGCGTGGCGGCCGACTCCGAAAGCTGTATCTCGGCAAGGCGGAGAAGCTGACCCTAAACAGGCTCAACGACGCCGCAGAAGCGCTGGCCAGCAGCGATGAAGGCGCAGCGGAGAGCCCGGTTCCAGACGCGAGCGCTGTGGATGATGCTGGGCGTATGCTTACTGATGCCGCCATGTCTGGTCCCACGGCTGTGGAAGACCAGGTGCGAGAAAGCCTACAGCGGGAGGCGCACGGTTACCCGATCCTGCTGACCAAGCTTTCGGTACCGCCCTTGCGCGCTTCGTTGGTGCGGCGTCCGCGCCTTAGCGAGCGGCTTGACGAGGTTATGCACGGCAAACTGACCCTCGTCTGTGCTCCCGCTGGCTTCGGCAAGACCACGCTTCTCAGCGAATGGCTCTCCGGTTGTGAAAGACCGGCCGCCTGGCTATCTCTGGACGAAGGGGATAACGACCCCACTCGCTTTATGACGTACCTCGTGGCCGCTTTGCAGACGGTCGCGGCGGATGTCGGAGAAGGGGTGTTGGGTGTGCTCCAATCTCCCCAGCCGCCGCCAACCGAAATGATTCTGACGACCCTGCTCAATGAAATCACCAATGTCCCAGACGATTTCGTTCTCGTCCTGGACGACTACCACGTCATTGACGCCGCACCGATTGACAATGCCCTTGCCTTCCTGATCGAGCATCTGCCGCCCCGGATGCACCTGGGGATCGCCACCCGCGAGGATCCTCAGCTACCCCTGGCCCGCCTGCGCGCCCGGGGCCAGCTAACCGAGCTGCGCGCTACCGACTTGCGATTCACCGCTGAGGAAGCCGCCGAATTTCTCGAAGGGATGATGGGTTTCGACCTCTCGGAGGAGGACATCGCCGCCCTGGAGAGCCGCACCGAGGGCTGGATTGCGGGACTTCAGCTGGCGGCGCTCTCGATGCGTGGGCGAGAGGGCGTTACCAGATTCATAGAATCCTTCACCGGCAGCCACCATTTCGTGCTGGACTATCTGGTCGAGGAGGTCCTGCAGCGCCAGCCCGAGCGTATCCGGAGCTTCTTACTCCAGACTTCCATTCTCGACCGGTTGAGTGGTCCTCTGTGCGATGCCGTCACCGGTCAGGAAGATGGCAGAGTTATGCTGGAGGCCGTAGAGCGTGGAAACCTGTTCGTCGTCCCGCTAGATGACGAGCGCCGATGGTATCGCTACCATCACCTCTTCGCCGATGTTCTCCAAGTGCGTTTGCTGGCGGAGCAGCCCGATAGGGCACCTACCTTGCACCGAAGGGCGAGCGAGTGGTACGAGCAGTACGGTCTGCCAGCCGAGGCTATCCGCCACGCGCTTACTGCCCAGGATTTCGAGCGGGCGTCGGGCCTCGTCGAGCTGGCAGCGCTGGGAATGCTCGGCAGTAGTCAGGAAACGTTGTATCGCTGGCTGATGGCGCTACCGGACGAGGTGGTCCGTGTGAGGCCCGTGCTCAGCGTCTACTATGCTTTCGCGCTCCTGGGTCGCGGCGAATTCGAGGCCGTCGACGCCCGCCTCCGGGATGCTGAAAGGTGGCTCGACACGTCAGCGGAGACGAGCGAGCGATGTGAAGCGCCTTCGGTCGACATGGTCGTCGTGGACGCAGTGGCATTCAGGTCTCTACCGGGAACGATCGCCGTCGCCCGTGCCTACCATGCCGGGGCGCTCGGCGACGTGCTCTGCGCCGCGAATCACGGTCGGCGGGCACTCGACCTCTTGCCCGATGATGATCATTTGTGGCGCGGAGCTGCCACCTCGCTCCTGGGGATCGCGTACTGGACCAGCGGGGACCTGGAGGCAGCCCACCGGAGCCTCGCCGATGGTGTGTCTCATCAGCAGATGACCGGCAACATCCGTTTCCAGATCGCCAGCACATATATCCTGGCGGACATCAGGATAGCGCAAGGGCGTCTCTGCGAGGCAGTAAGAACATATGAGCAGTCATTGCAGGTTGTGACGGAGCTGGGCGATCCTGTATGGGGAACAGCACACCTGTACGCAGGGTTGGGTGAGCTGCACCGTGAGCGTGGCGATCTGGAAGCCGCCAAACAACATCTCCTGAGGAGCAAGGAGCTGGACGAGCACGGCGGGTTACCGGAGACGCGCTATCGCTGGTACGTTGCCATGGCGCGAATCAAAGAGGCCCAAAGTGACCTTGACGCCGCGCTCGATCTGCTCGACGAGGCGGAGCGCCAGTATGTCGAAAGTCCCGACCCCGACGTGCGACCCGTAGCGGCGCTGAAGACTCGAGTGTGGGTTGCACAGGGGAGGTTGACCGAAGCCCTGGGTTGGACGCGGGAGCGAGGCCTGTCCGCCCACGACGAGCTCAGCTACCTGCAGGAGTTCGAGCACATCACCCTGGCAAGGGTGCTCATCGCTCGATACAAGAGCGATCGGGAAGAACGCTATATTCACGAGGCAATGGGACTACTGGAGCGCCTCCTGAAAGCTGCGGACGAAGGTGGGAGAACAGGTAGCGTGATCGAGATCCTGGTGCTGCAGGCGCTCGCTCACGAGGCGCAGGGCAACATCCCCCCCGCCCTCGCGCCGCTGGAGCGCGCCCTGACGCTGGCCGAGCCGGAGGGCTACCTTCGAATCTTCGTGGACGAAGGTAGGCCGATGGCCCAACTACTGTCCGAAGCAGCCATCCACGGAATTATGCTGAGCTATGTAGGTAAGTTGCTGGGTGCATTTGAAGCCGAGAAGCAGAAGAGCGAAGGCCAATCCCATGTGCCACCTGCCCGATCCCTCGTCGAGCCGCTGAGTCACCGCGAATTAGAAGTGTTACGACTCATCTCCCAGGGGCTCTCGAATCGTGAGATTAGCCAGCGGCTTTTCCTCGCTTTGAGTACCGTCAAAGGGCACAATCGGATCATCTTTAGCAAACTAATGGTCCAGAATCGCACCGAAGCTGTAGCCCGAGCCCGCGAGTTGGGCCTGTTGTAGCCCGAACGCCAGCTTGCCCGCACGTTTAGCACTAAGAACGGCACCCGAGCGCCCCATAAAGTCAGAGCTTTAGCACTTCCAACCCCTCAACAACTCCAAAACAATACCCCCAAACACTACTTTAGTAGCTGTTCGTCAATACCGCGCTGCGGCTAGGCTCTTGTACATGAACGAGTGGCACAGATC